>NZ_JALJRL010000011.1:0-246204 GCF_024519675.1 Mesorhizobium sp. Mes31
GTTTGAGCATGATCTTTCCCGAAAACCGGATTCCACTTTTCGGGATCATGCTCTAATGTTTGCCGCCCTGTCCAACACGACAGAACAGATGGTCTCCCGCGCATACAAAAGAACAGAAAGAACAGATTCTCCTGCGTGCATGCAAAACAGGTTGAGTTTCCTCAGGTTGTGGAAACGCGTGGATTTAGAGGATCGAACGCCGGCGTGTCGCATATTTCTTTGTGCTTAAGTGCAATGGCGCGATCTTCTGCTTGAGCGTTCAGCGGCGGAAGCTGTATAGTACACGTACGAAAAGGGAATGCTCTCGGACTCGAATTGCCCAAGACAGTTTTGGGGACAAGGAGTCGCTTTGACATACGGAGCTGCCAATCTCGACGACGACGGCGCAGGATCCAAGAGCACGCTTGCCAGCACGGTCTATCACCAACTGCGTGCAGACCTTCTTGACGGTGTCCTTGAAGCCGAGAGCAAGCTGCGGGTCGAATGGGTGGTTTCCAAATATGGGGCTGGCGCTTCCCCTGTCCGCGAGGCGCTCAATCGCCTCGCCTCGGAGGGGCTTCTCGGCCGGCACGACCAGCGCGGCTTCTTCATCATGCCGGTCAGCGCGTCAGAGCTCGAGGAGCTGACGCGCACCCGCTGCTGGCTCGAAGAACGGGCGCTTCGCGAATCCATTGCTCACCGCACCGCCGAATGGGAGGAGCAACTGGTGCTGGCGCTGCATCGCCTGGGGCGCGCGTCACGTCTTTCGCCGCACAATCCGTCCTCGCTCGATCCGGATTGGGAGAGGTTGCACCGCATCTTCCACAGGGTTCTGATCTCGGCCTGCCGCTCGCACTGGCTGGTGGGATTTTGCGATCAGCTTTCCGATCACGCCCATCGCTACCGGCAAATGGCCAATGACGGCGAAAGCAGTCAGCGCGACGATCTCGGCGAGCATCGCCTGATCGCCGAATGTGCCCTGGACGGCGATGCCGATGGTGCGGTCGAGGCACTGGTCAATCACTACCAGTTGACCGCTGCCATGTGCCTGGAACGCTTCAAGCAAGGCGAACAGTCAAAAGCGGTCACCGGCAAGGCCGAACGCGCACGGCGCTAGCGGCCGTTTCCGTCCAAAGGCCTTTTCGCGGCCCCCTCGCCCGCAACCATTACCGCTGACCTGGCGAGCCCGAACCACAGCTTGCGGTCTTGACGGCACGACCAGGAACCGCGAACTCTTCGCCGCCAGTGCGTGCCGCTCGAAAAGCGTGCTCAGCGCCGGCTCCGCCGCCCAGGAAAGACTTCATGAGCAATCATCTGTTCGATACGTTCCGTTCCAGGATGCCGGCGCCGGGCCGCCTGTTGATGGAAACCGATGACGGGCGCTCGCTCACCTATGGCGACATGCTGGCGCGGTCGGCGCAGCTGGCGCACACACTTTTGCAACTGGGCGTCGAGCCGGGAGACCGGGTCGCCGTCCAGGTCGAGAAGAGCCCGGAGGCGGTCCTGCTCTATCTCGCCTGCGTGCGTGCCGGTGCCGTCTTCCTGCCGCTCAACACCGCCTACACACTGGCCGAACTGGAATATTTCTTCGGCGATGCCGGGCCCCGACTGGTTGTCTGCGATCCGGCAAGGGCGGCCGACATCGAGGCGCTGGCGCAAAGGGTGGGCGCAGCCACCGTCACGCTCGACGGCAAGGGCGAGGGATCGCTGACCGATCAGGCCTCGCGGCTGCCGTCGGACTTCCACGATGTGACGCGCGGCGAGGGCGATCTTGCCGCTATCCTCTACACCTCGGGAACGACCGGCCGCTCGAAAGGCGCCATGCTCAGCCACGAGAACCTCGCCTCGAACGCGCGGGTGCTGGTCGATCACTGGCGCTTCACGACGGATGATGTGCTGATCCACGCGCTGCCGATCTTCCACACCCATGGCCTGTTCGTCGCCACCAACGTCGTCCTGATGGCCGGTGCGTCGATGCTGTTCGAGCGGAAGTTCGACGCAGGCCGCATCGTCTCGCTGTTGCCGCGCGCAACCGTGCTGATGGGGGTGCCGACCTTCTACGTGCGCCTGCTTCAGCAGGACGGGCTGGACCGCCAGGCGGCGAAGAACATCCGCCTGTTCATTTCCGGTTCGGCGCCGCTGCTGGCCGAGACGCACAAGGCCTGGCGAGAGCGCACCGGCCACGCGATCCTCGAGCGCTACGGCATGACCGAGACCAACATGAACACCTCCAACCCCTATGAAGGCGAGCGGCGCGCCGGAACGGTCGGTTTCCCCTTGCCTGGCGTATCGCTGCGCATCGCCGACCCCGACGATGGCCGGCCGCTCGCCCAGGGCGAAGTCGGCATGATCGAGGTCAAGGGCCCCAACGTCTTCGGCGGTTACTGGCGCATGCCGGAGAAGACCAGGGCGGAATTCCGCGCCGACGGCTTCTTCATATCCGGCGATCTCGGCATGATCGACGGCGACGGCTATGTCCACATCGTCGGCCGCGGCAAGGACCTGATCATTTCCGGCGGCTACAACATCTACCCGAAGGAACTCGAAAGCGAGATCGACGCGCTTGACGGGGTCACGGAAAGTGCCGTCATCGGCGTTGCCCATCCGGATTTCGGCGAAGGCGTCACCGCAGTCGTCGTGCGTGCGCCGGCCTCGCAGATCACCGGGACCGAGATCCTCGGCGCTATTGCCGGGCGCGTGGCGAAGTACAAGCACCCGAAGCGGGTTATCTTCGTCGACGAACTGCCACGCAACACGATGGGCAAGGTGCAGAAGAATCTCCTGCGCGAGACCTACAAGGATCTCTACGCCTCCTAGGGTCTGGACCCACAAGAGTGTCGGCATGAGCAGCGGGTTGTGATCCACGGCTTCCGAAAGGAAGCGCCGCTAAAGGACTTCCGCCGCGTCGCAACCCGCTATGACGGCAACGCCGTGGCCTTCCTCGCTGCGGTCTGAATCGCGGCCGCTGTCTCGTACTGGTTGTGAGTTCGGACCCAAGGTCAGACGGTCCAGGTCCAGTCGATCGGGTAGTTGAAAATCGGGGTGAACGTCACGCCGACCGCCTCCATGTCCCTACGGCCGTCGACGACCATCTCCTTCAGTCGGTCCAACTGTGCCGCATGCTCATCGGTGTCCCAGATACTAACTTGCACGATCGAGCCCTTCGGCGAGACGCCCGCATAAAAGTGAAGGAGCCCCGGCAGCTGTCTGATGGCCGGGATTATGTACTCCGAGGTCTTCTTGCTCGCGGCGTCGACCTCGGCGAACCGGCTCGGGTCGTAGCTGGCGCGCGAGACGCGGACGACGGCGGTTGTCGGCAATGACTCGGCAATGGTGGTTCTGTCTGCCATGGGAATCCTATCTCCTGGCAATTACATCAGGATGCACCATCCGTGTATAACAACCGAAACGCCATCGAACGCATGTTCCGTCGGCTAAAGGACTTCCGCCGCGTCGCAACCGTTATGACGGCAACGCCGTGACCTTCCTCGCTGCGGTCTGCATCGCAGCCGCCGTCTCCTGCTGGCCATGAGGCCGGACCCTGGGTGTTCAGTCCCGAGGTCAAGTGGACCGGATCGAGTCGGAACCGCCCTTCCTCTTTGTTTCGACGCAATTCCGGACGGCAGACCGCCTCACACTTTTCCCCGGAATTGCTTTCGGACGGCGCCGCTTACTCCAGTTTGCGCGACCTTTCGATCCGGGAGCCCCACAAGGCGCGCGTGAGCAGGTTCTGCTTGCGCTTGCGCGGGACGAGGTTGATATCGCTGACAAGTTTGGCGCCGCCTTCGCGCCGTTCCAGGGTGATCTTGCGGCTGTGGAAGGCTTCCAGCTCGGCGCGGTGTGCAACGCTGACGATGGTGATATCGGGCAATTCGCGGATCACCGTCGCCATCATGGTGTCCTGGCTTTTCTCGTCGAGCGCCGAGGTCGCTTCATCCAGCACGACGATATCGGGGCGATGCAGCAGCAGGCGCGCGAAGGCAAGGCGCTGCTTTTCGCCGCCCGACAGCGTCTGGTCCCACGGCGCTTCTTCCTTGATCCTGTCGGTGAGATAACCCAGGCCCACCCTGTCGAGGGCAGCCTTGATCTGTTTGATCGTCCAGTTGTCCGCCGCCGCGGGGTAGGCGACCGCGCGGCGCAGCGTCCCCGAGGGAATGTAGGGCCGCTGCGGCAACATGAACAATCGCCTGTCGGGGTGGAAGTTGACGCTGCCGCTTCCCCAGGGCCACAGGCCGGCGATCGCCCGCACCAGCGTGGACTTGCCCGAGCCGGATTCGCCGGACACCAGCACGCGCTCGCCCGGTTCGATCACCACCTCGGTTTCCTTGACCACGGAGGTACCGTCGTCGAGCGTCACTGAGAGCTCGTCGAGGGAGAGCATCGCATCGCCCTTGGTCTCGCCGTGTTTGATGCGCCCCAGATCATCGCTCTGTTCCGCACGCTCCAACCCGTCGAGCGACATCATCAGCGAGGCGATGCGGCGCGCGGAGGCGTTCCAGTCGGCGAGACGCGGGTAGTTGTCGACCAGCCAGCTGAACGCCCCCTGCACGATGGCGAAGGCGGAGGCAGCCTGCATCACCTGTCCGAGTGTCATTGAGCCTTCGAGAAACTTCGGCGCGCACAGCAGAACCGGTACGACGGGCGCAAACAGGCTTGAGCCCTGCGACACCACCGCCGTGCGCATGTGCTGGCCGGTCAACCGCGCCCATTGCTTGAGCGCACCGGCGAAGGTCTTGTGGATGCCGTTGCTTTCCTCCTCCTCGCCGCCAAGCAGGGCTATGCTCTCGCCGTTTTCACGCACGCGCGTCAGCACGTAACGGAATTCAGCTTCCGCCTGGTTCTTCTTCTCCGAGAGCTGAACAAAATCGCGGCCGATGACGAACATCGAGGTGGAGGTAATTGCGGCATAGACCACCGCCGTGATGACGAGGAAGCCGGGCACGGTGAAGGTCGAGCCTCCCAACGTGAAGCTCAAGGCCCCGCCGATCGTCCACAGCACAACGATGAAGGTTGAGGCCGAGAGCGTGGCGACAATCACGCCGGCGACGAAATCGACAGGCGACTCGGTGGCGACCCGCAGATCTTCCGAGAGGCGGGCCTCGGGGTTCTGGTGGTCGCCTTTCACGAGGTTCAGCTGATAGTAGCGGCCGTTGGCGAGCCAGCGCGCTATGACCGAGGTCGTCAGCCAGGAGCGCCAGCGGCGCTGCATGGTCATGCGCAGGTAGACCTGCGCGACGACAAGGCTGATGCTGCCAAGCACGAGCGGCACGAACACCGCGCTCAGGAAGTAGACGGTGTGGGCGTCGCGCTTCTCAATCGCGTCGAAGATGGCGCGGTTCCAGACATTGATCCCATACTGGAAGCCGACATTGACGCCGATCAGGATCAACAGCCCGATCGTTAGCGGCCAGGCGAGCTTGTCACCGTGCCGTCCCCAATAACCGCGCCCGCTGATCCAGAAACGCTTCAGCAGATATTTCTTGCGCGCCTGTTCTGCCTCCTCGGCCGTCAACTGTGGATCTGGTTCGACGGCTTCCGGGGGCGGCGGAGTCTCGCCTACAACCTCGGAAGCTGCCGCTTCGACGGTCGATGCCTCCTTCTCGTGTGGCTTCTTTTCGCGCGGAGCCTCGTCGTGCGATTTGGCATCACGTGACTTTGTTGGTCGCGCCTTTCCCCTACGTGGCTCGGGGGTGCCACGCGGCTTGATGCCGTCGGCCGGTTTCGATCTGGGTTTCGCGTCGGACATTCGCCCCGACAACGGCCTCGAAATCAAAAGGTTTCATGGCGTCCGCTTGCGATGACAACTATCAAGAGAGCCTGTCACTTCGGGTACAGCAGCCCGACGGCATGGTCGGCGATCGACAGGCTTGCCGTCAGGCCGGGACTCTCGATGCCGAACAGGTTGACGATTCGCCCGGCGCCATGGTCGGCCGGACCCTGGATCATGAAATCGGCCGCCGCTTGGCCCGGGCCGGATAGTTTCGGCCTGATTCCGGCATAGGCCGGCTGCAGGGCTCCGTCGTCAAGCTCGGGCCAATAGCGCCGGATCGCCTCGTAGAAGACGGCGCTTCGGCCCGGATCGACCGTGTAGTCCACGCGCTCGATCCATTCGACGTCGGGTCCGAAGCGGGCACTGCCGCCCAGGTCGAGCGTCAGGTGGACGCCAAGACCACCTTCGACCGGAACCGGATAGATCAGCCGCGAAAAAGGCGACCGGCCCGGAAGCGCGAAATAGTTTCCGCGCGCCAGCCACTGCCGGGGGATCAGGCTCCGAGGGAACCCTTCGATGCGGCTGGCCACGGCCTGCGCATCGAGGCCCGCGGCATTGATGAAGGCATGGGCCTTCAAGGCGAAGGTCTCGCCATTGGCATCGCGTGTGTCGATCCGGATCCCGTCGGCCTCGATCGCCGCTCCGGCGACAGCCGTGAGCAAAACGAAGGACGCACCGGCGGCCTCCGCGTCGCCGCGCAGCGACAGCATCAGCGCGTGGCTGTCGACAATGCCGGTCGACGGCGACATCAAGGCGGCGGCGCATGTCAGTGCCGGTTCCAGGCTTTCGGCCTCGCCGCGCGTCAAAAGCTCCAGATCGTCGATCCCGCAGCGTCGCGCATTGGCCTGGATCGTCCGCAATCCGTCGATCTGGCCGGGTTCGCTGGCGACGATCAGCTTGCCGATGCGCTTGTGAGCGACGTTGTGCTCGGCGCAGTAGGCGTAGAGAAGCTGACGCCCTTCGACGCAGAGCCGGGCTTTCAGGCTCCCCGGCGCATAATAGAGCCCGGCATGGATGACTTCGGAATTGCGCGAACTGGTGACGGTGCCGATCGCGCCGGCCTTCTCGATCACCACCACCTCGCGGCCCGCCAAAGCGAGCGCCCTGGCGATGGCGAGCCCGACGACACCGGCTCCAGCGACAACACAGTCGATTGCCTGCATGAGCTCGCCTTCAGTGTGAAGCGCTGGCCTCGAACACCGTCTTGCCGCCGATCCAGACTTGTCCGATATCGAGATCGTCCGACAGCGCGACAATATCCGCCGCCGTGCCGTTGGCGAAGCGCCCGAGCCGGTGCGACTGGCCGATCGCTTGCGCCGGATAGAGCGAGGCCATGCGCAACGCCTCCGACAGGTCCAGCCCGATAACGCGGTGGACGTATCGAACAGCCGAGATCATGTCGAGATCCGCCCCCGCCAGCGTGCCGTCGGCGAGCCGCAGGCTGCCATCCTTGCGGTAGATGGTGCGGCCGTTCAGCGTGAAGGAGGTCATGTCGGTGCCGATCGTCGCCATGGCATCGGTGACCAGCACGATCCTCGCCGGTCCCTGCTTGGCGCGCAGCGCGATCCTGATGGTGACGGGATCGACATGGATGCCGTCTGCGATGAGGCCGGCGGACAGTGTGCCGATGTCGATGGCAGCGCCCGCCAGCCCAGGCTCGCGATTGCCGATCTGGCTCATTGCGTTGAACAGATGGGTGACCATCGAAGCGCCGGCCTCGGCAAAGGTGCTAGCCGTGGCGTAGCCGGTGTCGGAATGGCCAAGGCTGACGATGACGCCCGCCTTGGCGAGCGCCGCGACGCGTGCCGGCTCGACGGATTCGGGCGCTATCGTGGTGAGCAGCACCGGCAACTTGTGCCGCGCCGCGATCAGCATCGCCTCGTCCTTGTCCGTCATTGGCCGGATCAGCGCCGGATCATGCGCGCCCTTGCGGGCGATCGACAGATGCGGGCCTTCGAGATGCAGGCCGAGGAAGCCAGGCACCTTCCGCAGCGCCGCTGCTTCGCCGGCAGCGACGGCGGCGGCGGTGATCGCGGGCGTATCGGTGATCAGCGTCGGCAGCAGCGCCGTCGTGCCGAAGGGCGCATGCGCCTTGCAGATGGTTTCGATCGACGCGACATCGGGGTGGTCGTTGAGCATGACGCCGCCGCCGCCATTGACCTGCAGGTCGAGAAAGCCTGGCGCCAGCATGCCGCCGCCGGTGTCGACGATGCGGATGTCGGAGGGGATGGCGCCCGCGGGCAGAATGGCCTCGACGAGGCCGTCGCGCACGACAAGCGCGTGACCTTCATGCCAGTCGTCGCCGTCGAATATCCGGGCGCCGGTCAGGGCAAAACGGTCGCTCATACGGTCTCCGTCACCTTGCGAAGATTGCGCGGCGTGTCCGGGTCGAGGCCGCGATGGCGGGCGAAGGCCTCGACGAACACATAGAAGGACACGATCAGCGTCAGCGGATCGGTCAGCGGGTGGCCTGTAGCGACATGCGGCAGGCGCATGGCGCGATGGGCAAGCGTCGAGGTGATGAAGACCGGCGCCCCCTTGGCGGCCAGGCTGTCGGCGGCTTCGGCGACGGACGGTTCGGACGCGTCGCGCGCGGCCAGCGCCAGCACCGGGAAATCGGGGCCGATCAGCGCCAGCGGGCCATGCATGACTTCGGCGGCACTGTAGGCCTCGGCATGCATGCCGCAGGTCTCCTTGAACTTCAGCGCCGCTTCGTTAGCCATCGCCGCCGACGGTCCACGGCCGAGGATGAACAGCGACTTCTGCTTGTCGATCGTTTCGGCCAGCACCGTCATCCAGTCGCAGCCGATCGCCTTGCTGAAATGCTCCGGCAACTGGAAAAGTGCGGCCAGCAGCGCCTCGTCGCCGGTCGCATGCGCCATCAAGGCGAGACCGGCGACGGCGGAATTGACGAAGGTCTTGGTTGCCGCGACGCTGCGCTCGGGCCCCGCCAGGATATCGATCGCATAATCCGAGGCGCGCGCCAGCGGCGAATCGGCGGTGTTGGTGATGGCGATGGTCAGCGCGCCGCCGGACCGCGCACTTTCGGCCATGGCGACGATGTCGGGGCTCTTGCCCGATTGCGAGATCGCCAGGCAGGCCGAACCCGCCAGCCTGAGCTTGCTGCCATAGATCGAGGCGATCGATGGACCGACCGAAGCGACGGCGAGGCCGGCGGTCAGCTCGACGGCATATTTCATGAACGTGGCGGCATGGTCGGACGAACCACGCGCCACGGTGACGACGAACTGCGGGTCGCGTTCGCGGATGCCGCGTCCGGCCTCGGTCAGCACGGCGCCGGAGCCGTCGAGCAGGCGGGCGACGGCTTGCGGGATCTCTTCGATCTCGCGCCGCATATGGGTCATCTCTGTCGGCTCTACACTCATGGTCGGCCCTCTTCGCTCGGCCCCGTCAGCCGCAGTTCGGCGACGAAATCATAGGCGTCGCCCCTGTAGATGGAGCGGGTGAATTCGATCACCTTGCCGCTCGCCAGATAGGAAATGCGTTCGATGTGCAGGCCGGCGATGCCGGGCGGCACTTCGAGCAGGCGCGCGTCGCTGTCGCCGAGATTGGCCGCCGAGATGCGCTGCACCGCCCGCACCGGACGGTTGCCGGTCAATTCCAGCGCCGCATAGAGCGACGAGCCTATTCCCGCCGGGTCGGGCAATACGCTGGCCGACAGCGAGGCGCGTTCGATCGCCAGCGGCGTGTCGTTGGCAATGCGCAGGCGCGCCACGCGCGCCACCAGTTCGTTCGACGACAGGCCGAGCACCATCATCTCGTCGGGCGAGGGCGCGTAAAGGCCGCGGTCGAGCCAGGCCGATCGCACCGCCATGCCGCGCCGCGCCATGTCCTCGGTGAAGGATGTCAGCCGCGACAGCGACTGCTCGACGCGCTCCATGCGCGGCGCCACGAACGTGCCGGAGCCGTGGCGCTGGACCAGGATGCCGCCCTTGACCAGGTCCTGCACCGCCTTGCGCACGGTGACCCGAGAAATGTCGGCCTTGGTGGCGATGTCGCGCTCGGAAGGCAGCGCGTCGCCCGGCCCGATCAGGCCGCGATTGACGGCATCCTCGATGCTCTTGCGAAGCTGCAGATAAAGCGGCGCGCCGCTTTGCGACGACTGTTTCAGCGTGGCGAAGATCTGGTCGGCCGCCTCGCTCATCGCGCTGCCTCCGCTGGTCTGGCGAAAAGGCGTGCCGCCATCTGCACGGCGCCACCCAGTGCATCATCGAGCGGCGGCTTCAGCAATGCCCGGTAGCGCGCGGAAAGGCGCGGCGCGTAGAGCGGCGCCAGCCCGCCGAGCAGGCAGAGCGGCGCGTCGTCCGCAAGGTCGAGTGCGCCGAGCGAGGCTTCTACGTCGGCGATCGCCCTGTCGAGGATCCAGTTGGCGACGCTGTCGCCCTTCTCGGCGTGCTCGAACACCTTGGGCGCGAAGCCGCCGAAATCGCCGGGCTTGGCGTTGGTGGTGAATTCGACCACGTCCTCCGGGTTGTTGCGGAAAACGGCGAGCATGCTCTGCGTCAGCGGCGAACCCTCGCGGACGCCGTCATAGGCGAGCAGCGTCTGTTCGAGCAGGTCGCGGCCGATGCGGGCGCCGCTGCCCTGGTCGCCGACCTGGAAACCCCAGCCCCCGATGGCGCGCGACTTGCCGTTCTTGCGCGCCATGTAGGCAGTACCCGTGCCGAGGATCGCCATGGCGCCGTCACCGGAGCCGACAGCGCCTTCGAGGGCGATTTCGGCGTCGGTCTCGACGCGGCTGATGCTGAACGGCAGGATTGCTTCGAGTTGCTGCCGGTAGGTACCGACATTGGCGCCGGCGAGGCCGAGGATGGCCGGCGTTTGCGGGATCAGGTCCGGGTCCTGTCCAGCGGCGATGAACGCCTGCCTGGCGGCCTCGACGATGTTCGACCGGGCGCCGGTGAGATCGGTGCGGATGTTGGCGGCGCCGCTCTTGGCACGGCCGATGACCGCGCCTTCCACCGTCGCCAGGGCAGCCCTGCAGCTGGTGCCGCCGCCATCGATACCGAGCACGAAATTCACGTGATTTCTCCTCCGGGTGGATAATACCAATAAAATACCAATAGCCAAGGGTTAATTTCCGTTTCAAAAAGATTAAGGTGTATTTTATTGAAAAACCTCGGCATTTCGTCGGCTCAGCGATTTCCGGCTTGGGAATTCGTGAATGCGTGTGGACAAGTGGTATTTTTTTGGTATTGTTCTGGTATTGGAGGAACCGGGATGGCCGAAACGCGCACCGAAGCGCTTCACCAGAATGCCGAGGGCCTGGATATCCAGGCCCCTGACGCCATCCTTGCTTCGTTGGCCGATGCGCAGATCGAAGCCGCAAAGGTCGTGCGCCAGGCCATTCCGTCCATCGCCAGGGCAGCCGAGATCATCGCCGGCAGACTGAAGAGCGGCGGCAAGCTTGCCTACGCGGCAGCCGGCAGCTCCGGCCTGATGGCGCTGGCCGATGCGCTTGAACTGCCGGGCACCTTCGGCATTCACCGCGACCGCATCGCCATCTTGATCGCTGGCGGCGACGCGGCTTTCAGGACACTGGCCGGCGGACCCGAGGATGATACCGAGGAGGCCGCGACAGCGGTCGCCAATGCCGGCATTGGCGCAGGCGATTGCCTGATCGCTGTCTCTGCCAGCGGCACGACACCCTATGCGGTGCGGGCCATCGAGGACGCGCGGCGCCGGGGTGCTGCCACCATCGGTATCGCCAACAACCGCGATTCGCTGCTGCTCCGGCAGGCCGAAACCGCCATCCTGCTGGAAACGCCGCCGGAGCTGATCGCCGGCTCGACCCGCATGGGTGCGGGCACCGCTCAGAAAATCGCGCTCAACATGCTGTCGACATTGACCGCCGTCCATCTCGGTCACGTGCATGACGGCTACATGGTCAACCTCATGGCCGACAACATCAAGCTGCGCGATCGCGCAGCGCGCATTGTCGCCGCCGTCAGCGGGCGCGGCAGGGACGAAGCCGCCCGGCTGCTCGAAAAGAGCGGCGGCGCGGTCAAGACCGCCATTCTGCTCGCCGCCGGCGCTGACAGCGCCGATGCGGCGCAGAAGTTACTGGAAGAGGCTGGCCAGAAGCTGCGGCCGGCCCTTTCCGCGCTGGGGCATGATCCCGAAAAGTGGAAACCGCTTTTCGGAAAAGATCATGCTCGAACAAAGAAATAGAGCCTGTTTCATCCCGATTTCCATCGGGGTGAAACGGGCTTGCGAGGGGAGCAAGGGGCGCACTGCCTCCGTTCTCATCAAAACCGAACCTGAAAAAGGTCAACAGGGAGACTGAGCATGACAACGAAACTACTGACGGCACTGCTTCTGGGCACCAGCATTCTCGGCTCAGCCGGGGTGGCTTATGCCGGCGACGTAACGCTCAACATCGAAAGCTGGCGCGGCGACGACCTTGCCATCTGGAAGGACAAGCTGATCCCGGCTTTCGAAGCCAAGAACCCGGGCATCAAGGTGGTGTTCGCTCCGTCGGCGCCGACCGAATATGACGCCGCGCTCGGCGCCAAGCTCGCCGCCGGTTCGGCGGGCGACCTGATCACCTGCCGCCCGTTCGACAAGTCGCTTGAACTCTACAAGAAGGGCAACCTCGCCGACCTCTCGGCGCTGCCCGGCATGGAGAATTTCTCGCCCGTGGCCAAGGCCGCCTGGCAGACCGACGACGGCAAGGCGAGCTTCTGCGTGCCGATGGCGTCCGTCATCCACGGCTTCATCTACAACAAGGACGCCTTCGACAAGCTCGGCATCAAGGTGCCGACGACCCGCGACGAGTTCTTCGCCGCCCTCGACAAGATCAAGGCCGACGGCACCTACATCCCGATGGCGATGGGCACCAAGGATCTCTGGGAAGCCGCGACGATGGGCTACCAGAACATCGGCCCCAACTACTGGAAGGGCGAAGATGGCCGCGCAGCGCTGATCAAGGGCGACCAGAAGCTGACCGACAAGGACTGGGTCGCGCCGTATGAGGAACTGGCCAAGTGGAAGCCCTATCTCGGCGACGGTTTCGAAGCCCAGACCTACCCGGACAGCCAGAACCTGTTCACGCTCGGCCGCGCCGCCATCTACCCGGCCGGCTCGTGGGAAATCGGGCTGTTCAACACCCAGGCCCAGTTCAAGATGGGCGCCTTCCCGCCGCCGGTCGAGAAGGCCGGCGACACCTGCTACATCTCCGACCATACCGATATCGGCATGGGCCTGAATGCGGCTTCGAAGAACGCCGACGCCGCCAAGACCTTCCTGTCCTGGGTCGCCTCGCCGGACTTCGCCACCATCTACGCCAACGCGTTGCCGGGCTTCTTCAGCCTGAACTCCTCGCCGGTGAAAATGGAAGACCCGCTGGCGCAGGAATTCGTTTCCTGGCGCGGCAAGTGCAAGTCGACGATCCGCTCGACCTACCAGATCCTGTCGCGCGGCACGCCGAACCTCGAAAACGAGACGTGGGTCGAATCGGCCAACGTCATCAACGGCACCGATACGCCGGAAGCTGCCGCCAAGAAGCTGCAGACCGGTCTCGACAGCTGGTACAAGCCGGCCAAGTAAGAGCTCAGGCAACGAGACCGGCCGGGCGCAGGCCTGGCCGGTTTCGGACTATCCTGGCTTTCAGCTTGTGATTGTCGGCGTGGCCTCTCGGCCTTACCCTCAAAGTGGGGAAGGCGAAGCTGACCTGTCACAGGCCTTCGTCCTTCCTGCACGGGAAGGAAATCCGGGCAGTGCATCGAGGCATCATCTAGCATCGACACCATTTGGAACCGAGAGACGGCGGGGACCGAACTCATGGCCGCAGAAACACGACCGAAACGACCGACCCGCTGGCACATCGGCGTCTTCCTGGCGCCGGCGCTGCTCGTCTACACGGCGATCATGATCCTGCCGCTGGCCGGCACGCTGCAGTTGTCGCTGTTCCGCAACATCGAGCAGCACCAGATCTTCGTCGGGCTGGAAAATTTCCGCACCCTGTTCGGCGATCCGAACTGGTCGGTGGGTTTCTGGAACGCACTCAGGAACAACACCTGGTTCTTCATCATCCACATGCTGGTGCAGAACCCGATCGGCGTCATGCTGGCGGCATTGCTGTCCAGCCCGAGGCTCAGATTCGCCGCCTTCTACCGCACGGCGATCTTCGTGCCGACCATCCTGTCCTTCGTCATCGTCGGCTTCGCCTGGAAGCTGATCCTGTCGCCTCTGTGGGGCGTGGCGCCGCATATGATGGACCTGGTCGGCTTGAAAAGCCTGTTCACGCCATGGCTTGGCAAGGAACAGTATGCACTGACGGCGCTCAGCCTGATCTCGGTGTGGCAGTTCGTCGGCATTCCGATGATGCTGATCTACGCAGCCCTGCTGTCGATCCCCGAAGAGGTGATCGAGGCGGCCGAGTGCGACGGCATCACCGGCATGTCGCAGTTCTGGAAGATCAAGCTGCCGCTGATCCTGCCGTCGATCGGCATCATCTCGATCCTCACCTTCGTCGGCAATTTCAACGCCTTCGACCTGATCTACACCGCGCAAGGGGCTCTCGCCGGGCCGAACTATTCCACCGATATTCTCGGCACCTTCCTCTACCGCGCCTTCTTCGGCTTCCAGTTGCAGGTCGGCGACCCCAACATGGGTGCGGCGATCGCCACGATGATGTTCCTGATCATCCTTGGCGGCGTCTGCGTCTATCTCTTCCTCGTGCAGACGCGCCTGCGTCGCTACCAGTTCTGAGGGGGGCAAGAGATGAGCACCGCCACCCGATCGCTCCCCCGCACCATCGGCGCCCACGCGATCCTGTTGACCTACACGGCGATCGCGCTGTTTCCGGTGATCCTCGTCATCATGAATTCGTTCAAGTCCCGCGCCGGCATCTTCGGCGCGCCGCTGACGCCGCCGACGCCGAAAACCTTCGACCTGATCGGCTACACCACCGTGATCGGCCAGGGCGACTTCATCCACTATTTCCAGAACAGTCTCGTCGTCACCGTCGCTTCGCTGTTCTTCGTGCTTCTGTTCGGCGCCATGGCTGCGTTTGCGCTGTCGGAGTATCGCTTCCGCGGCAATTCGCTGATGGGCCTCTACCTGGCGCTCGGCATCATGATCCCGATCCGGCTGGGCACCGTCGCCATCCTGCAATTGATGGTGGCGAGCGGACTGGTCAACACGCTGACGGCACTGATCCTGGTCTACACCGCGCAAGGGCTGCCGCTCGCCGTCTTCATCCTGTCGGAATTCATGAAGCAGGTGTCCGACGATTTGAAGAACGCCGGCCGCATCGATGGGCTGTCCGAATACACCATCTTCTTCCGCCTGGTGCTGCCGCTGGTCAGGCCATCGATGGCGACGGTCGCCGTCTTCACCATGATCCCGATCTGGAACGATCTGTGGTTCCCGCTGATCCTGGCGCCGTCGGAAGAGACCAAGACGGTGACGCTCGGCGCCCAGCTGTTCCTCGGTCAGTTCGTCACCAACTGGAACGCCATCCTGGCCGCATTGTCGCTGGCGATCATGCCGGTGCTGATCCTCTACGTCATCTTCTCGCGGCAGCTGATCCGCGGCATCACCTCCGGAGCCGTCAAGTGAGCGACGGGCAGGACATTGTCGTACAGGCCCTTGTCGAGACGGCGAGCCGCTATGGATTTCGCGGCCTTCGCGCCAAAAACTTCTATCGCGAATGGCCGGAGACGATCTGCATGCTGAACCTTCAGCAGTCTTCCTGGGGGCCACAGTCCTATATCAACGCCGGCGTCTGGTTTACGCGGCTTGGGCCGGAGCGCCGGCCGAAGGAATACAAGTGCCACATTCGTTGGCGCGTCGATTCCCAGATGGAAGACAATCAGTCGAAGGCGTTCACCCAGGCGCTCAATCTCGAGTATCCCTTGCCCGACAATCAGAGGCTGTCGCTCATCAAGGACGGTGTCGACACGTATGGCTTTGGGCTCTTGGCGCGTTGCGAAAGCGAACGGGCTGCTCTGCAGGTTGCAGAAGAACGCGAGCCGCATGTGATGGTGGCGCTTAAAGCCCGTATGCAAGAAAAGGCAGATTGAAATGGCTGGACCCCTTCGTGTCGTTGTCGCCGGGCTCGGCAATATGGGCCGCAGCCATGCGCTGGCCTATCACACCAATCCGGGCTTCGAGATCGCGGCACTGATCAACCGTTCAGACGTGCCGCTGCCGGAGGGGTTGTCCGGCTATGGCATCAGGCGTTCCTTCGACGACGCGCTGCGCGACAAAAAGCCTGACGTCGCCTGCATCGCCACCTATTCCGACAGCCATGCCGACTATGCGGTCAGGGCGTTCGAGGCCGGCTGCCATGTCTTCGTCGAGAAGCCGCTGGCAACGACCGTGGCGGATGCAAAACGCGTCGTGGCGGCGGCCAAGGCCAATGGCAAGAAGCTGGTGATCGGCTACATCCTGCGCCATCATCCGTCCTGGATCAGGCTGATCGCCGAGGCGCGCAAGCTCAGCGGCCCTTACGTCTTCCGCATGAACCTCAACCAGCAATCCTCGGGCCATACCTGGGAGACGCACAAGCAGCTGATGCAGACGACCTCGCCGATCGTCGACTGCGGCGTGCACTATCTCGACGTCATGCTGCAGATCACTGATGCCAGGCCGGTCGAGGTGCGCGGCATGGGCGTGCGGCTGACCGAGGAGGTCGCGCCCACCATGTACAATTACGGCCATCTGCAGGTGCTGTTCGATGACGGTTCGGTCGGCTGGTACGAAGCCGGCTGGGGACCGATGATTTCGGAGACGGCGTTCTTCGTGAAGGACGTGATCTCGCCCAATGGCTGCGTGTCGATCGTCATGAAGGAAGGCGTGAAGTCCGACGACATCGACACCCACACCAAGACCTCGACCATCCGCCTGCACAGCGCCGCGACCGGCCCGGATGGCAAATTCGTCAAGCCGGACGAGATGTTGTCGATGCAGGGCGAGCCCGGCCACCAGGATCTTTGCGATCTCGAACAGGCCTTCGTGCTGAAGGCGATCCGCGAGGATCTCGATCTCACCAGACACATGGACGACGCGGTCAGATCGCTCGCCGTCTGCCTTGCCGCCGATGAGAGCGTGCGCAGCGGCGCCCCAGTCAAGCTCTAGGACGAGTCAAACTCTAACGACAGGAACGAAGCCGTGGGCTCGCTGAAAATCGAGAATGTGAAGAAGGCCTTCGGGCCGGTCGAGGTGCTGAAGGGCATCAACCTCGAGGTGACGGATGGCGAATTCGTCGTCTTCGTCGGTCCTTCGGGCTGCGGCAAGTCGACCTTGCTCAGGGTCATCGCCGGGCTGGAGGATTCGACCTCGGGCCGGGTGGTCATCGACGGCGAGGATGTCTCGGCCACGCCGCCGGCCAAGCGCGGCATCGCCATGGTGTTCCAGACCTATGCGCTCTACCCGCATCTGACGGTGAAGAACAATATGGGCCTTGGCCTCAAGCAGGCGGGCACGCCGGCGGCCGAGATCGAGCGGCGCATCGGCATCGCCTCGTCGATGCTGTCGCTGGAACCTTATCTCGAACGGCGTCCGGCCGAACTGTCCGGCGGCCAGCGCCAGCGCGTCGCCATCGGCCGCGCCGTGGTGCGCGAGCCCAAGCTGTTCCTGTTCGACGAGCCCTTGTCGAACCTCGACGCGGCGCTGCGCGTCAACACGCGGCTGGAGATCGCACAGCTGCACCGGCGACTGAAGGCGACGATGATCTATGTCACCCACGACCAGGTCGAGGCGATGACGCTCGCCGACAAGATCGTCGTGCTCAACGCCGGCCGGATCGAGCAGATCGGCGGACCGATGGAGCTCTACAATTCGCCGGCAAACGAGTTCGTCGCCGGCTTCATCGGCTCACCGAAGATGAATTTCATCGATGGTGCCCGTCTCGGCGAGACGGCCAAGACCATCGGCGTGCGGCCGGAACACCTGACGGTTGATCCGAAGTCGGGCAGCTGGAAGGGGACGGTCGTCCACGCCGAGCATCTCGGCGCCGACACCAACCTCTATCTCGACTGCGAAAAGGCCGGGCTGATCACCGTGCGCATTTTCGGCGTCTATGATGCGGAGCCAGGCGCGACGCTCTATGCGACGCCGGATCCGGCGAAGACCTATCGGTTTGGAGCGGATGGCAAGGTTCTGAAGTAGTCTCGCAGCGGAGGTTGGCGCTGCCCCTCACCCTTACCCATTCCGGGGCGAGCCACGTGTCTCGCCCGTCCTGCGGACCCCCGTGAAGAACGGGGAGAGGGGGTCGCCAGCGTTGAAGCCCTTCCCTTCTCCCCGTCACTATACGGGGAGAAGGTGCCGGCAGGCGGATGAGGGGCGGCGCAAACTTGTGAAGCTATGCGCCTACACGTCCGCCTTGAACGTCTGCTTCTGCTGGCCGAGCCCCTCGATGCCCAGCTCGACCACGTCGCCGGCCTTCAAGAACACCGGCGGCTTCATGCCGAGACCGACGCCGGGCGGCGTGCCGGTCGAAATGATGTCGCCGGGATGCAGCGACATGAACTGGCTGAGGTAGGACACCAGGTAAGCCACGCCATAGACCATGGTCTTGGTCGAGCCGTTCTGCATCGTGTTGCCGTTGACCGTCAGCCACATCTTGATGTTCTGCGGATCGGCCACTTCGTCCTTGGTCACCAGCCACGGGCCGATCGGGCCGAACGTGTCGCAGCTCTTGCCCTTGGTCCACTGGCCCTGCCGCTCGGCCTGGAAGGCGCGCTCGGAGACGTCATGCGAAACGCAGTAGCCAGCGACATAGTCGAGCGCGTCGGCTTCGCTGACATATTTGGCGGTCTTGCCGATAACCACGCCGAGCTCGACTTCCCAGTCGGTCTTGACCGAGCCGCGCGGAATGAGCACATCGTCATCCGGGCCGACAATGGCCGAGCTTGCCTTCATGAAGATGATCGGCTCCGGCGGCACGGTGGCGCCGGTCTCAGCGGCATGGTCGGAATAGTTGAGGCCGATGCAGATGAACTTGCCCGTGCCGGCAACGCAGGCGCCGATGCGAGGCTTGCCGGAAACCACCGGCAGCGACTTCGGATCGAGCTTGGACAGCATGTCCAGCGAGGCCGGATGAAGAGTTGTGCCGGCAATGTCGGTGACATGGGCGGAGAGATCGCGGATCGTTCCATCCGCATCGAGCAGGCCGGGACGTTCGCTCCCCACCTCGCCATAGCGCAGCAGTTTCATCGAATACTCTCCTCAGTCAGATTGGTTCAGATCGACCAGCCGCCATCGATATTATAGGCCTGTCCGGACGTATAGGTGGCACCGGCCAGATAGACGGCCAGATCGGCGATTTCCTCCGGCGTGCCGAGCCGGCCCATCGGCTGGCGGGCGATGAAGGCGGCGCGGGCGGCTTCGTAATCCCCCTGCGCATGCATGCGGTCCTGCAGCGACGGGCTCTCGACCGTGCCGGGGCAGATGGCGTTGCAGCGTATGCCCTTGCCGACATAGTCGGCAGCGATCGCCTTGGTCAGACCGATGACAGCGGCCTTGGTGACGCCATAGGCGAAGCGGTTCGGCACGCCCTTGCCGGCGCCGGCGACCGACGACATGTTGACGATCGAGCCGTCGCCACGTTCCAGCATGCCGGGCAGCACCGCCCTTATGGTGCGGATCATGGCGCGGACATTGAGGTTGAAGGCAAAATCGAGATCGGCGTCCTTCATCTCGAGGATCGAGCCCGAATGGACGAAACCGGCGCAGTTGAACAGCACGTCGACAGCACCGATCTCGGCGAAGGCAGCGTTGACCGCCTCGTCGTTGAGCACATCGAGCTTGCGGGTCTTGATCCCCGACGTCTTGGCGAACTCGGCCAGCAGCGTCTCGTTGATGTCGGTGGCGTAGACGACAGCGCCAGCCTTGGCGAAAGCCAGTGCGCTCGCCTTGCCGATGCCTTGCGCCGCTGCTGTGACGACAACGACCTTGCCTGCCAGATCCGCCATGCTGTTCTCCTCGCCGCTTTGGATCGTTCGGGTTTATCGGCAGTTGGCCAAGGCGTCATGTGCCAGTCGGACGCCATTGTGCGGCCTGTGCCACTGCCAGCCCACAGATAAAGATGTTTTTTCTCGTTAAAGAACACGCATCCGGGCGTCAAGCCCGAACACGATCACCATGTCTCCAAAACCGCTGCGTACCCTCGGGCCCGAGGGCATGCTTTTGCGCGACATGCATCAGTCTCCGTAAGGCACCCAGACGTTCTTCACTTCGACGGCGCGGCGTAGGAAGGCGTCGCCGGCAGCCTCGTCGGACGCCCAGTCGAGGCTGCGCCCATTGCCGCTCCAGACGCGCTTGAGGTTGCCGATCGACTCGGCTTCCGCCTTGGCGCAGGTGTCGGCATCGGCGAAGACCCAGAGCCCGTCGACATCGTCATGCTTGGCCAGCACGCCGGCAAGCTCGGCGCTGCGGCCTGTGACGATATTGATGGCGCCGGCCGGGATGTCGGAATATTCGATGACCTGGTAGAGATCGGTGGCGAGCAGCGGATGTCTTTCCGAAGGCACGGCGACCACGGTGTTGCCCATCGCCAGCGCCGGTGCGACCAGCGAGATCAGGCCGAGCAGGGGCGAGGTGTCGGGCGCGACGATGCCGACGACGCCGACAGG
Organism: Mesorhizobium sp. Mes31; assembly: GCF_024519675.1. Lineage (NCBI taxonomy): Bacteria > Pseudomonadati > Pseudomonadota > Alphaproteobacteria > Hyphomicrobiales > Phyllobacteriaceae > Mesorhizobium > Mesorhizobium sp. Mes31. Next base: position 20,353 of record NZ_JALJRL010000011.1, read on the forward strand.
CTCGTGTAGCGCCAGCGTCACGGTGCGGGCAGGCGGTTGGTGCACGCGCCCCTCGAACTTGTCGGCAAGACCGGCATAGAGGAACAGCCGTTCGATAGTTTGATCCACTTCTTCCCGCGCCACCTTGGCGCTGGCGCCGGTCAGCTCGGTGAGGCGGGCGGCAAACTCGTTCGCGCGGCCGGAAAGATTTTCGGCAAGGTAGTAGAGCACCTGGGATCGGTTGTAGGCCGTTGCTTCCGGCCAGCCCTTGCAGGCGCGGGCGGCCGAAACGGCGTCGCGGATATCCTTGCGGCTGCCGAGGCCCACTTCGCCGGCCAGCTTGCCCTTGGCGGTGGCGATCGCCAGCGAGTAATTGCCGTCCGGCCGCACCTGCTTGCCGCCGATGAACAGCTTGGCCGTGCGGTCGATGGCGTCACCGTCCGACTGCTCGGCAGGTTGCGCCGAGAGTGTCGCCGGTTTGATCACCGGACCGAGCGGCAATTTCGCTGAGAGATACTCGAACATGCCCTCGCGCCCGCCCTCGCGGCCGAAGCCGCTCTCGCGGTAACCGCCGAAGCCGCAGGCGGCATCGAACATGTTGGTGCCGTTGACCCAGACGACGCCGGCCTTCAACTGCGGCGCGACGTGCAGGGTAAGATTGACGTTCTCGCTCCACACCGAAGCGGCGAGCCCGTAGCGCGTGTTGTTGGCGAGTTCGATCGCTTCCTCGGTGTTGCGGAATGTCATGGTGGCCAGAACCGGGCCGAACACTTCTTCCTGCGCAAGGATATTAGCCGGCGAAACACCAGTGGCGAGAGTGGGCAGGTGGTAGTAGCCGGAAGAAGGCAGCGCGGCATCCGGTTGCCAGCAGACGGCGCCCTGTCTGGCGCCTTCGGCGACCAGGCCCTTGACCCGGTCGAGCTGTGTGGCGTCGACCAGCGGACCGATATCGGTGTTCTTGTCCAGCGGGCTGCCGACGCGCAGCCGGCTCATTCGTGTCTTGACCTTGGCGATCAAGGCCTCGGCGATGCCTTCCTGCACCAGCAGCCGCGAGCCGGCGCAGCAGACCTGACCCTGGTTGAACCAGATGCCATCGACCAGACCTTCGACGGCGCTGTCGAGATCGGCATCCTCGAAGACGATGAAGGCCGACTTGCCGCCGAGCTCGAGGGACAGCTTCTTGCCCGACCCGGCGGTCGCCTTGCGGATGATCTTGCCGACCTCGGAAGAACCGGTGAAGGCGATCTTCTGGATGCCGGGATGGTTGACGATTGCCGCGCCCGCTTCCGGTCCGCCCTGGACGATGTTGACGACGCCTTTCGGCACGCCGGCGCGCTCGCAGATCTCGGCAAACAGGATGGCGGTGAGCGGCGTGAACTCGGCCGGCTTCAGCACCACGGTGCAGCCGGCGGCGAGCGCCGGCGCGATCTTCCAGGCCAGCATCAGCAGCGGGAAATTCCACGGGATGATCTGGCCGACGACGCCGACGCCCTTGTGGCCGGGAAAATCCCTGTCCAGTGCCTGCGCCCAGCCGGCATGGTGGATGAAATGGCGGATGGCCAGCGGCACGTCGATGTCGCGGCTTTCGCGGATCGGTTTGCCGTTGTCGATTGTCTCAAGCACCGCGAACAGGCGCTGGTGGCGCTGCATGGCGCGGCCGATGGCGTAGAGAACCTTTGCCCTGATATAGCCGGAACTGGCGCTCCATTTGGGCAGCGCCTTGGCGGCGGCCGCAACCGCCGCATCGATATCGGCGGCACTGGCGTCGGACACCTTTGCCAGCAGCTTGCCGGAAGAGGGCTCGCTGGTCTCGAAGGTCTTGCCGCCGGAAGCGGCTTTCCAGTCACCGCCGATGAACAGCGCCTTGCCAAAATCGCGCGCGGCAAGCCACGTATCGGCCTCATTGCGAGCCTCCGGCGCCGGGCCGTAGTCCATGGCGTGATAGCGGTCGAGGATGTTCATCAGGTGCCTCCTTCACCCTCCCCTCGTGGGGAGGGTCGATCGGCAAAGCCGATCGGGGTGGGTTGCTCAAGCCATCGCGTGGCGATGATTGGCCGAATAATGACCGGTCAGATGATGCTCGAGCTGGCGCTCGATGTCGGTCAAAAGGCTCGAGGCGCCGAAGCGGAACAGCTCCGGCTCCAGCCATGGCCGGCCGAGCTCTTCCTTCATCAGCACCAGCCAGTCGAGCGAGGCCTTCGCCGTGGAGATGCCGCCGGCCGGCTTGAAGCCGATGAGATAGCCGGTCTCCTCGAAATAGGCGCGGATGGCGCGCACCATGGCCAGCCCGACGGGCAGCGTCGCGTTGACGCTTTCCTTGCCGGTCGAGGTCTTGATGAAGTCGGCGCCGGCCATCATTGCCACCATCGAGGCCAGCATGACATTGCGCAGCGTGGCGAGGTCGCCGGTGCCGAGAATGACCTTCAGATGCGCGTCGCCACAGGCGGCGCGCATCGAGACGATCTCATTGTAGAGCTCCCGCCATTTGGCCCCGAAGACCAGTCCGCGCGGAATGACGACGTCGATTTCGTCGGCGCCGTCGCGGACCGAGGCCTCGATTTCCTGCAGGCGGGTCGACAGCGGCGCGAGGCCATGCGGAAAGGCGGTGGAAACAGCGGCGACATGAATGCCGGTGCCGCGCACGGCCTCGACGGCGGTGGTGACGAAGGGGTGGTAGACGCAGACGGCGGCCGGCCGGATGATTTCACCTGCAATGCCGAGGCCCTCGACGATGTCGCGACGGAACGGGTTGATCGCCTTGGCGCAGAGCCGGCGCACGCGCTCTTCGGTGTCGTTGGAATTCAGCGTCGTCAAATCCATGCAGGCGACGGCGCGCAACAGCCATGCCGCCTGGTTGTCGGCCTTGATCGAGCGCCGCTTGGTCAGGCTGGCGACTCGGCGTTCGAGCGCCGGACGGTTGACGTTGCGCATCGATTCCATGAAGCCGAGGTCGAGCTTCATGCCGGGATTGCGGGCAATGCGATGGTCCTGCGGCACCGGAGTGTTGGCGGCGGCGCGCGCCGGCAGCGACGTCACCTTGGATGCGCTGGCACCGAGCTCGGCTTCGCGGATTGTGCTGCTCATCTCCTGCCCCTTTGTTCAGCGATCATGCCGAGGATAGCCCGCGAAGTCGTACTTCACGAGTCCTTCGGGCACCAATAGCGGAAAAAGGTCACCAAAGCAGCTAGTTTTTGACCGCATGGTCAAAAGCCGTTCCTGGAACGAAGCAACCGGGTCTCAGCCGACGAAGGCACGCTCCACGACAAAGCTCGCCGGATGGCTGAGCGAGCCCTCCTCGAAGCCAAGGCTCTCGGCCAGCTCCTTGACGTCCTTGAGCATGTGCATCGAGCCGCAGATCATGATGCGGTCGGTTTCCGGATTGAGCTTGTCGATGCCAAGGTCGGTGTAGAACTTGCCGGAGCCGATCAGCGCGGTGATGCGGCCCATGCATGCCGACTCTTCGCGGGTCGTCGAATTGTAGAGGGTGACGCGGCCGCCGGTCAGTTCGCCGATCAGCGGGTCGCTTTCGAGCGCCGCGACCAGTTCCTGGCCGTAGGTGAGTTCGGCAACGTCGCGGCAGGTGTGGGTCAGGATGACCTGCTCGAACTTCTCATAGGTGTCGGGGTCGCGCAGCAGGCTGGCGAAAGGCGCGATGCCCGTGCCGGTCGAGATCATGAACAGGCGCTTTGCCGGCGTCAGGGCATCCAGCACCAGCGTGCCGGTCGACTTCTGGCGCATGATGACGGTATCGCCAACCTGGATCTTCTGCAGTTCCGAGGTCAGCGGGCCGTCCGGCACCTTGATCGAGAAGAATTCCAGCTCGTCGTCCCAGGACGGGCTGGCGACGGAATAGGCGCGGTACACCGGCTTCTCGGCATTGGGCAGGCCGATCATGACGAATTCGCCGGACCGGAAGCGCAGCGATTGCGGACGCGTGATGCGGAACGAGAACAGCCGGTCGGTATAGTGCTTCACCGAAACGACGGTTTCGGCATAGACGTTGGCCGGAATCGGGAATTGCAGCGGACGGGCGCCAGCGATGTTGAGCGCGGATGTGGTGTTCATCAAATCCAACCTTCTGGCCCAACTCGCGGACGCGGGCACCAAACCTTTTCCTGCACGCCCGAACCATTCAGGTTCCGGCGTGCCGCTCGAACACTCCGAAGCGTAAGCTCTTGTGTCCGGAATTTATTAGTATACAAACGATATTTGCGTCAAGATACCGCCGCGAAACACCTTTCCAAACTGTGCCATATCCGTAGTCCGGGCATTTCGGGTTTCGACAATGAAAGAGAATTTTTCGGTGCAGCCGCCGGATTCCCTGGGCAGCGTCGTCGCCGGCATCGATGTCGGCGGAACCTTCACCGACCTGCTTCTGATCGATGGCCGCGAGGGTGGCCGGGTGCATATCGCCAAGACCCCGACCACGGTCGACAACCAGGCGTTCGGCGTCGTTTCGGCGCTCGGCGCGACCGGATTTCCGATCGACGGCATCGACCTCATCGTGCACGGCACGACCACCACCACCAACGCGGTGCTGGAACGCCGGCTGGCGAAAACCGGCATGATCACCACGCGCGGTTTTCGCGACGTGATCGAGCTTGGCCGCCGCACGCGGCCGCAGGCCTATGGCATGACCGGCAGCTTCGTGCCGATCATTCCGCGCAATCTCAGGCTCGAAGTGTCGGAGCGCGTCGAGGCCTCCGGGACCGTGCGCACGCCGCTCGATGAGGCCGAGATGCGCGAGGCGGTGAAGATGCTGATCGCGGCCGGTTGCGAATCCCTTGTCATCCATTTCCTGCATTCCTACGCCAACCCGTCGCATGAGCGGCGCGCCGCCGAAATCGCCGCCGAACTTTGGCCGAACGGTTACATCACGGCGGGCCATGCGCTGCTGTCGGAAGCGCGCGAATTCGAGCGCGGCGTCACCGCCTCGGTCAACGCCTCGGTGCAGCCGATCCTCGAGCGCTATGTCGAGCGGCTGCGCAAGGAACTGGGGGCAAAAGGCTATGCCCGCGACTTCCTGATCATGAACGGCAATGGCGGCATGATCTCGGCCCGCTTCGTCACACGTGAATCGGCCAAGACGGTCATGTCGGGCCCGGCCTCCGGCGTCATCGCCGCCGCCTACACCGGAAAGCGCGCCGGCTTCGAAAACCTCGTCACCTACGACATGGGCGGCACCTCGACCGACGTGGCGCTGATCCGCAACGCCGAGCCGGCGGTGTCGAACGAGATCGAGATCGAATATGCGATGCCGATCCATGTGCCGATGGTGGCGGTGCACACGGTCGGCGCCGGCGGCGGCTCGATCGCCCGCGTCGACGCGGCCGGCCTGATCCAGATCGGCCCGGAAAGTGCCGGCGCCAATCCCGGCCCGATCTGCTACGGGCGCGGCGGCCTCGAGCCGACCATCACCGACGCCAACCTGGTGCTCGGCCGGCTGGCGCCGAAGAAGCTGCTGGCGGTGGAAAATCCGGTCACCGTCGAACGCGTCACCGGCATCTTCGAGGACAAAATCGGCAAGGCCACAGGCCTGTCCGGCGTCGAGGCGGCGGGCGCGGTGCTGCGGCTCGGCAACATGAAGATGGCCGGCGCCATCCGCATGGTCTCGGTGTCGCGCGGCCATGACCCGCGCGATTTCGCGCTGTTCGCCTTCGGCGGCGCCGGGCCGCTGCATGCCACTGCGCTCGCGCGCGAACTCGGCCTGCCGAAGGTGCTGGTGCCGGCGCGGCCCGGCATCACCAACGCGCTCGGCTGCGTCGTCGCCGACCTGCGCCATGACTTCGTCAACACCATCAACCAGCCAGTGGCAGTGCTCGATGAAGCCCAGCTTCATGCTGTATTGGAACGGCACCGAAATGAAGGTGAGGAGCTGATCGGCAAGGAAGCGGTGAAGCCGGAGACGATCCGCGTCACCCACTCCGCCGACATGCAGTTCGTCGGCCAGACGCACATCATCAACGTGCCGCTGCCATCCTCGTCGGTGACCCGGAACGAGCTGCAGCTTCTGTTCGAAAAAGCCTATTTCGCCCGCTTCAAGGTCGAGTTGCCGGAGATCCGCGCCAACCTGGTCAACCTCAACACCTCGGTCACCGGTGTCAGGCCGGCGATCGACCTGTCGCAGCTGATCGACCCGGCCGGGCGCGCAAAGACGCTCGACGAGGCACGGCGCGAGATCCGGCCGGTCTGGTATGGCGGACGCTGGCACGACACGCCGGTCTACGCACGCGAAAAGCTGCCGCTCGACGCCGTCATCGAAGGCCCGGCGATCCTCGAACAGATGGACGCCACCACCGTGCTCGAACCCGGTGACCGCGCACGCTCGGATGCCGACGGCAACATCATCATCGACATTGGCGAGGCCTGATATGGCAAAGCTCGACGCCATCACGCTTTCGGTCCTCCAGGCGGCCCTGCAACAGGTCTGCGACGAGATGGACCTGACCTTTTCGCGTGCCGCCTTTTCGCCGGTGATCGCCGAAGCCAATGACCGTTCCGATGGCATCTATTCGGCCGTCGATGGCTCGCTGATCGCGCAAGGCAGCCAGGGCCTGCCGGTGTTCGTCGGCGTCATGCAGTATTCGACCAGGACGGTGATCGGGATGATCGCCGACGGCCGCTGCCTGCCGCCGGAGCCCGGCGACATCTACATCGTCAACGATCCCTATCTCGGCGGCACCCATCTGATGGACGTGCGCTTCGCCATGCCGGTCTACAGGGGTGGAAAAATCTTCTGCTGGCTGTCCAACACCGGCCATTGGCCCGACATTGGCGGCTCGGTGCCGGGTGGGTTTTCCGCTTCGGCGACGGCGGTCGAGCAGGAAGGCCTGCGGCTGCCGCCGGTGAAACTGTTCAAGAAAGGCGTGCTCGATCCCGAAATCTACGCCATCATCTGCTCCAACATCCGCGTCGCCGACCAGCGCATCGGCGACATCCGTGCCCAGGCTGCGGCGCTGCTCATCGGCCAGGACCGGCTCAACGGGATCCTGGATCGTTACGGTGACGAAACTGTTGTCGAGGCGATTGCCGAGTTGCGCCGGCGTGCCGCCGAACAGATGCGCGCCAACATATCGGCCATCCCCGACGGCACCTACCATTCCAAGGCGTTTGTCGATTCCGACGGGGTCGTCAACGAGCCGCTGACCATCGCGCTCGCCGTCGAGAAGAAAGGCGACACGCTGACCTTCGATTTCGCCGGCTCGTCGAAGCCCTGCGCCGGACCGATGAACAGCGTGCTGGCGACGACCTTGTCCTCGGTCTACCTCGCCATGCGCCACATTTTCCCGGATGTGCCGATCAGCGCCGGCGCCTTCGAGCCGCTCGATGTCAAGCGGCCGGAAGGAACGTTCCTCGACGCCAAATATCCGCGCCCCGTTTCGGGCTGCGCCGCCGAAGTGTCGCAGCGCATCGCCGAGGCGGTTTTCGCGGCCATGGTGCAGGCGCTGCCGGACAAGGTGACGGCGGCTCCCGCCGGCTCCAGCGGCAATTTCGCGCTCGGCGGCAACGACCCGGCACGCGGCCGCGACTACGTCATGTACCAGATCTCCGGCGGCGGCTATGGCGGCAATGCCGGCCATGACGGCCTGACCAATGGCTGCTCGACCATCGGCATCTCCAAATCGCCGCCGGTCGAGATCATGGAACAGGCCTTTCCCGTGCTCTACCGTCACTATGCCTTGCGCGAGGGCTCGGGCGGTGCCGGCAAGCATCGCGGCGGGTTCGGCCTCGCTTATGAGGTCGAGATCCTGCGTGGCGACGCCCGCGCCTCCTTCGTCATGGATCACGGCCGTTTCGGCCCGCAGGGCGCGCTCGGCGGCAAGGACGGCGCGGTCAACACGGTGACAGTCTTCCGCGACGGCGAGGCCCATGTGCCGCCGCATCTCTCCAAGGAGCAGGACATCGCCTTGAAGGCCGGCGACCGCGTGCGCGTCGGCACCCCTGGCGGTGGCGGCTATGGCGATCCGCTGGAGCGGGACCCGGAACTGGTCGCTCGGGATGTCAGACTTGGCTACTATACGGCCGAGCAGGCCAGGGACCTGTTCGGGGTCGCACCGGCGGGCCCGGCGTCCTGATCTCACGCATCGGGCCGGACTTTTCGGCGCACGGCATCGACACGGTCCTTCGATCCTGAGGGTGCCAGGCCGAAAGAATAGTTAGCCGGCTCAATCGTTACGTCCGGCGATCCAGCCTCGCCACCAGCCGGTCACCCGCCCACTGGATGCCGCAGACCAGGATGATCAGCACGATGACCACGGCGACCATGATGCTGGTCTCGAAGCGCTGATAGCCGTAGCGGATGGCGAGGTCGCCGAGCCCGCCGGCGCCGATCGCACCGGCCATGGCCGAGGCGCCGATCAGCGTCACCAGCGTCACCGTGAAGCCGGCGACGATGCCGGGCAGCGCTTCGGGCACCAGCACCTCGCGGATGATCGTCCAGCGGTTACCGCCCATGGCGCGCGCCGCCTCGATCAGCCCGTGGTCGACCTCGCGCAGCGACACTTCGGCGATACGCGCATAGTAGGGCGTGGCGGCAATCGACAGCGGCACGATCGCCGCCCACGTGCCGATCGAGGTGCCGACGATCAGCCGCGTCACCGGGATCAGCGCCACCAAAAGGATGATGAAGGGCACCGAGCGGAAGCCGTTGATGACGGCGCCAAGCGCGCGGTTGACCCACAGGCTTTCGGCGATGCCGCCGCGATCGGTGGCGACCAGCGCCAGCCCGAGCGGCAGGCCGAAAACCAGCGAGATGAGGCCGGACGCGGCCGTCATCAGCACCGTTTCCCAGATCGAACGCAGCAGAAGCTCAAACAGAATGGGCGACATGGCCAAGCACCTCCACCCGCGCCTGGCGGGACTTCAGGAATGTGATCACTTCGGCGAGATGCCTTGCATCGCTGCCAGGGACGGAGAGGAACAACGTGCCGACGGGCTGCTCCTGGATGTGGTCGATGCCGCCATGGGCGAGGCGGAACGGACCGGGGACGATTGCCGCGAGATCCGAGAGCAATGGACCTTGCGCGGCCTCGCCGGCCACGTCCACGCGCAGGATCGTTTCCGCGCCGGTCCCCGGCACCAGCCGGGCCGCCAGCTCGGCCGGCAGCTGCGGCCGGATGGCGCCGAGCAGGCTCCGGGTGATGTCCGAGCGCGGATCGGCGAACACCGACCAGACCGGCCCCTCCTCGACGATCCGCCCGGCGTCGATCACCGCCACCCGGTCGGCGATCGAGCGGATCACCTCCATCTCATGGGTGATCAAAAGGATGGTCAGGCCAAGCTGCCGGTTGATGTCTTTCAGCAGGGCAAGGATGGAACGCGTCGTCTCCGGATCGAGCGCCGAAGTGGCTTCGTCCGACAACAGCAGCGCTGGCCGCGCCGCCAACGCCCTGGCGATGCCGACGCGCTGCTTCTGGCCGCCTGACAGCGATGCCGGATAGGCTTTTGCCTTCTCCGACAGGCCGACGAGATCGAGCAGTTCGGCCGCACGTGCCAGCCGCTCGACCTTCGGCCGGCCCTCGATCTTGAGCGGCAGCGCCACATTGTCCTCGACGGTCTTGGCCGACAGCAGGTTGAAATGCTGGAAGATCATGCCGATGCGCCGCCGCAGCGGCTGCAGGTCGCGCTCTCCGAGCCGGCTGATTTCGCGGCCTTCGATGAACACCTCACCGGAATCGGGCCGCTCCAGGCCGTTCAGGCAGCGGATCAGCGTCGATTTGCCGGCGCCGCTGCGGCCGATGATGCCGAGGATCTCCCCCTTGCGCACCGTCAGCGAGACACCGTCGAGCGCCGCCGTCGCGCCGAAGCGGCGCTTCAGCTCGACAAGGCGCACGACGTCCTGAGACGCGTCAGGCTGGCCATGGGTCGGATCGGTGGTGTGCACGGATGCCGTGAAATGCTGGTTCATGCGTGTTCCTGTTCTCGCCATCCGAAAACGCAATCGCGGCCCGCGCTCGAGCGCGGACCGCACTTGCTGTCGAACCGGTCGCCCGGTCGCGGATGCCCTCAATAGGCGCTGAGGCCGGTGCCCTTGTAGACCTTGTCGAACTCGGCCTTGACGGCCTCGTTCTGATACGACGCCACCAGCGTCTTCACCCAAGCCTCGTTCTCGTTGCCGACCTTCACCGCGATGAAGTTGCGGTACGGATTGTCGGCGATGGGTTCCTGCGCAATGCGGTTTTCCGGCGTCAGGCCGCTCTTCAGCGCCCAGTCGGTGTTGACCACGGCGGCGTCGAGATCCTCGACCGAGCGGCCGACGATGCCGGCATCGAGTTCCTTGATCACCACCTTCTTCGCATTCTCGGCGATGTCGGCGGTGGTGGCGAGAATGCCGGTGCCGTCCTTCAGCTTGATCACACCCTCGTTCTGCAGCACGCGTAGTGCCCGGCCCTCGTTGGAAGGATCGTTCGGCACGCCGATGACCGCGCCCTCGGGCAGGTCGGCGACCTTGCTGTACTTCTTCGAATAGAGGCCGATTGGCCAGACGCCGGTATAGCCGACGCGGACGATGTGGTAGCCCTGCGTCTTGATCTGGTTGTCGAGATAGGGCTGGTGCTGGAAGGCGTTGGCGTCGATTTCGCCACGCTCCAGTGCCTCGTTGGGCTGGGTGTAGTCGTTGAACACCACGGTCTCGATGGTCAGGCCCTTCTCGGCCGCCTGCGCGACAACCACACGCCAAACATCTTCATCCTCGCCGCTGATGATGCCGACCTTGATCGACTTCTTGTCCTCGGCGAACGACGCGTTGGGTGCCATAAGGCTGCCAATCGCGACCGCAGATGCGAACAGCAGAGCCAGGCTATCGCGCCGGTTGAGGGTTGACCAAAGGGAAGATGGAAAAGTGTCTTTGAAGTCGGACATGGTTGATCTCTGCGGTTGTGAAGTCATGGCAGCCAAACGGATTGCTCAGCCTTGGTCACATCGTCAGAAATTCTATCGATTTTATCAAAGAACCGCGTTTCGGATTGCCCTCGATGCCGGGAATATTCTCTCAAAAATTTCAACGCAGCGAGCACAAGACAGGTCGGCTTCGACGATCTGGCGTATTTCAAGGGTTCTTCCTCGCGCGGGCTGGCGAGGCTCCGGCCGCGTGGCGCAGGAAGCAGTTGGGGCGGGATGAGTTGAGCGTTGCACTTTTCCCGCTTGACTGACCCGCCGTACCGAATACGCTAGGGCAAAATACCGGCTCTGATCGCCGGGCGGCATGAATGCCTCGTATGCCTCGCCTCGCCGGCGGTGGCTGCGGGGCATTGTTATTTTTGGGGATCTGTTTGAAACGGCGTATCGAGATCGGCATCCTGTATTCCCGCTCGGGGAGCTATCAGCTCGTGTCCGATGCGTGCCGGATGGGCGCGATGCGCGCGATCGCCGACATCAACGCCGATCGGAGCTCAGGCATCGAGCTGGTGCCGGTCGAGCGCGATCCGCAAAGCAATGCCGATCGCTACGCGACCTTGTGCGAGGACATCTTCAAGACCAGCAGCGCGCGCCATGTCGTCGGCTGCGTCACCTCCTGGAGCCGCAAGGAGACCATCCCCGTCCTGGAGAAAGCGGGTGGGATGCTCTGGTACGCCTGCCCCTATGAGGGGTTCGAGGCCAATGAGCATGTCGTCTACATGCATGCCTGCCCCAACCAGCACCTGGTGCCGCTGATGGCTCATGTCGTGCCGCGCTTCGGCGCCAACGGCTTCCTGCTCGGCTCGAACTATATCTGGGGCTGGGAGATGAACCGCGTCGCGCGCGACCTGATCGCGGATGCCGGCGGCAAGGTCCTGGGCGAGCGCTATCTGCGCATCGGCGAGACCGACGTGTCGCGTCTGATCGGGGAAATTCGGGCCACGCGGCCGAACTTCATCCTCAACAATCTGATCGGCACCTCGTCCTATGCCTTCCTGGCGGCCTATCGCGACTTGGGCGACGAGGATCCCGCCTTCAGACCCGAAACCTGCCCTGTGATCTCCTGCAACCTTACCGAGGGCGAGCTGCCGGCAATCGGTGAATCCGGCAAAGGGCACTTGTCGGTCGGGCCGTATTTCGCGCCGCGGCCTGCCGCTTTCGGCTCGTCCTTCGAGGCGTCCGCCTATGCGTCGGTGCAGGTGATGGCCGAGGTGCTCTCCCGCGATCCCGACGCCGGTCCGGCGGAGTTTTCCAGGGCGTTCGCCGAGCGCCGCTTCTCCACCCGGCTCGGGCCGATCGCCATCGACGCCCACTCCCAGCACGCGACGCTGCCGGTGATCATCGGCCGGATCGCGGACGGCTTCTTCGAAGTCGTCAGCCGCGAGGACGAGGTCGCGCCGGACCCCTATCTGTCGCGCTACGACCCGGCCAGGACATTCGGCCGTCCCCGCCTGAGGGTCGTGTCGTGACCAGGACGCCGCGCATCCCCAATCTCGGTGGCGCCAGGGCCTTCATCCTGCATCGCCCGCATCCGACGGTGCAGGCGATCACCAGGCAATTGTCGGCCATCGGCCTGATCACGCTGGACTGCTGGCCGGAACTGCCGCCAGAGGCGCTGGCCGCCGATTTCGTCTTCTTCGACGCCGATCTCGGCTTCGACGAGCAGTTTCCCTGGAAGCCGGGCGAGGCGCCAATGCCGCTGGTGGCGCTGATCGGCTCGGAGGCACCCGGCCGGATCGAATGGGCGCTGTCGCACAAGGCCGACGCCCAGCTCTTGAAGCCGGTCGGCAATGCCGGCGTCTACAGCGCGCTGCTGATCGCGCGGCAGAGTTTCGAGGCGCGCAAGCATCTGGCCAGCGAAATTGCCTCGCTTCGCCACCGTGTCGCCGAGCGCCAGACCATCGTGCGCGCCGTGACGGCACTGTCGAAAGGCTCCGACGACGACCGCGCCTATGCGCAGCTGCGCTCGCTGGCGATGAGCTGGCAGATCAGCGTCGAGGATGCCGCGCGCCGGATCGTGGCGATGACAAGTGAAGACGCAACGGGGGAAGAAGGCGGCGATGACCAGTCCCATCGCGCCTGATCTCCCGGCCGCCGGGCGCATGCCGGCCAAGCCGCGCGCCGGCGTCTGGCGACGGCTGGTCAAACGCCGCCTGGCAATGCTCGGCCTGGTTGTCGTCGTCATCGTCGTTGCCGGCGCCGTGCTGGCGCCATGGCTGACCGGCTATGATCCCAACGAGCAGATGTTCGACGGCTTGACACTGGAAGGCTCGCCCTTGCCGCCGAATGCGCAATTCTGGCTGGGCACCGACCTGCTCGGCCGCGACCTCTTGACCCGCATCCTCTATGGCGCCCGCACCTCGCTGATCATCGGCATCGTCGCCAACGGCGTGGCGCTTTTGATCGGCACCCTGGTCGGCGTTGTTGCCGGCTATTTCCGCGGCTGGGTCGGCGGCGCGCTGATGCGCTTCACCGATCTCATGATGGCCTTTCCGGCGCTGTTGCTCGCCATCTGCCTGGCGGCGGTGTTCCAGCCCAGCCTGTGGATCGTCGCCATGGTCATCGCCCTGGTCAACTGGGTGCAGACCGCGCGCGTCATCTACACCGAGACCAGCTCATTGGCCGAACGCGAGTTCATCGACGCCGAACGCACCATCGGCGCCGGCGCGCCACGTATCCTGTTTCGCCACATCCTGCCGCATCTCCTGCCGACCATCATCGTCTGGGGCACGCTCGGCATTTCGACCACGGTGCTGCTCGAAGCGACGCTCTCCTTCCTCGGCATCGGCGTGCAGCCGCCGACGGCGTCCTGGGGCAACATCATCTTCGAGAACCAGACCTACTTCCAGGCCGCACCCTGGCTGGTGTTCTTCCCCGGTGCGGCGATCCTGGCGCTGGCGCTGGCCTTCAACCTGATCGGCGATGCGCTGCGCGACATTCTCGATCCGACTCAAAGGGGCCGGGCATGATCGCCTATCTCGGCCGCCGCCTGATCCAGTCGCTGCTCATCCTGCTCGGCGTCTCGCTGATCACCTTCGCACTGCTTTATCTGTTGCCGGCCGATCCTGTGCGCCAGATCGCCGGCCGCAGCGCCACGCCGCAGACGGTCGAGAATATCCGCCAGCAGCTCGGCCTCGACCAGCCCTTCGTCATCCAGTACTGGCGCTATCTGGTGAAGCTCGTCAGCGGCGATCTCGGCCGCTCCTACATCCAGCGTTCCGAGGTCACCGAACTGATTGTATCAAGGCTGCCAGCAAGCCTGTTGCTGATGGTTGGCGCCATCCTGTGCGAACTGCTGATCGGCCTGAGCATGGGGCTGATCGCCGCCGTCAAGCGCGGCACCGCCACCGACCAGACGCTGATGGTCGCGTCCTTCGTCGGCGTCTCGGCGCCGCAATTCGTCGTCGGCCTTTTGCTGCTCTACGTCTTTGCCGTGCGGCTGAGCTGGTTTCCGATCGGCGGCTACGGCACCTGGCGCCATCTCGTGCTGCCATCGCTGACCATGGGTATCCTCGGCGCCGGCTGGTACGCGCGCATGATGCGCTCGTCGATGATCGACGTGCTGCGCCAGGATTATGTGCGCACGGCCCGCGCCAAGGGCCTGGCGCGCGGCGCCATCCTCTTCCGCCATGCCCTGCCCAACGCCATCCTGCCGGTCATCGCCATGATCGGCATCGACATCGGCATCTTCATGGGCGGCATCGTCGTCGTCGAAAGCGTGTTCGGCTGGCCCGGCATCGGCCAGCTGGCCTGGCAAGCCATCCAGCGCGTCGACATTCCGATCATCATGGGCGTCACGCTGGTGTCGGCCTTCGCCATCGTGCTCGGCAACCTGCTCGCCGACATCATCGCGCCCTTCATCGACCCGCGCATCAAGCTCAGATGAAAACCAGGGCATCACCGAAAACAACAAGACATGACTGAAAGCAAACAGAGAAAGGGAACATAAAAATGAAAAAGTTTCTGGCATCCACAGTAGCCGCATCGGCGCTGGCGCTGATGCTCGGCATGACGAGCGCACGCGCCGAGGACACCATCGATCCGAACGCCAAGCAGGGCGGCGCCATCACCATCACCTACAAGGACGACGTCGCCACGCTCGATCCGGCGATCGGCTATGACTGGCAGAACTGGTCGATGATCAAGAGCCTCTTCGACGGGCTGATGGACTACGAGCCGGGCACCACCAATCTGAAGCCCGACCTCGCCGAGAGCTACGAGATTTCGCCGGACGGCAAGACCTTCACCTTCAAGCTGCGCCATGGCGTGAAATTCCACAATGGCCGCGAGATGACCGCCGACGACGTGAAATACTCGCTCGACCGCGTCACCAATCCGAAGACGCAGAGCCCCGGCTCCGGCTTCTTCGGCTCCATCAAGGGCTATGACGACGTCGCCGCCGGCAAGGCCGAAAGCCTCTCCGGTGTCACCGTGGTCGACCCCTACACGGTCAAGTTCGAGCTGACCCGTCCCGACGCCACCTTCCTGCATGTCATGGCCATCAACTTCTCGCATGTCGTGCCGAAGGAAGAGGTCGAGAAATACGGCGCCGATTTCGGCAAGCATCCGGTCGGCACCGGTGCCTTCAAGCTCGCCGAATGGACGCTTGGCCAGCGCATCGTCTTCGAGCGCAATCCGGACTACTGGCACAAGGGCCTGCCGCATTTGGACAAGATCACCTTCGAGATCGGCCAGGAGCCGATCGTGGCGCTGCTGCGCCTGCAGAAGGGCGAGATCGACGTGCCCGGCGATGGCATTCCGCCGGCCAAGTTCCAGGAGGTGATGGCCGATCCCGAGCAGAAGGCCCGCGTCGTCGAAGGCGGCCAGCTGCACACCGGCTACGTCACCATGAACACCACCATGGCGCCGTTCGACAATGTGAAGGTGCGCCAGGCCGTCAACATGGCCATCAACAAGGCCCGCATCATCCAGATCATCAACGGCCGCGCCGTGCCGGCCAACCAGCCGCTGCCGCCGTCGATGCCGGGCTACGACAAGGAGTTCAAGGGCTATCCCTATGACGTCGCCAAGGCCAAGGCACTGCTCGCCGAGGCCGGTCATCCCGATGGTTTCGACACCCAGCTGTTCGCCATGAACACCGATCCCAACCCGCGCATCGCCCAGGCGATCCAGCAGGACCTGGCCGCGATCGGCATCAAGGCCAGCATCCAGTCGCTGGCCCAGGCCAACGTCATCGCCGCCGGTGGCGACAAGGCCGGCGCGCCGATGATCTGGTCGGGCGGCATGGCCTGGATCGCCGACTTCCCGGATCCGTCGAACTTCTACGGCCCGATCCTCGGCTGTGCGGGTGCGGTACCAGGAGGCTGGAACTGGTCGTGGTATTGCAACAAGGATCTGGACGCCAAGGCAGCCGAGGCCGACTCCGTGGTCGACCCGGCCAAGGCGGGCGAGCGCGACAAGATGTGGAGCGCCATCTACGACAAGGTGATGGAAGATGCACCCTGGGCGCCGGTCTTCAACGAGCAGCGCTTCACCATGAAATCGGCCCGCATGGGCGGCGCAGACAACCTCTATGTCGACCCGGTCCATATCCCGATCAACTACGACAATGTGTACGTAAAAGATGTGCAATAACTGCGACTACACCATCCACGGGCGCCATCACCATTTCGGCTGGGACAATTCCTTTGTCCCGGCCGAGCGGGTGGCGCCCGGCTCGACCATCGAGTTCCAGTGCCTTGATGCGGGTGGCGGCCAGCTTCAGGCCGACAGCACGGTTGCCGATGTCGCGAAGCTCGACTTCGCCAAGGTCAACCCGGTGACCGGGCCGATCTTCGTCGAGGGTGCGGAGCCCGGCGACGCGCTGAAAGTGACGATCGAGATGTTCAAACCGTCCGGCTTCGGCTGGACGGCGAACATTCCAGGTTTTGGCCTGCTCGCCGACGACTTCAAGGAGCCGGCGCTGAACATCTGGAAATATGACGCCGCCTCGCTCGAGCCGGCGCTGTTCGGCAAAAATGCGCGCGTGCCGCTGAAACCCTTCGCCGGCACCATCGGCAACGCGCTGGCGGAAAAGGGCCACCACTCGGTGGTGCCGCCCAGGCGCGTCGGCGGCAATCTCGACATCCGCGATCTCGCCGCCGGCACCACGCTCTATCTGCCGGTGGAGGTGGCCGGAGCGCTGTTCTCGGTCGGCGATACGCACGCCGCGCAAGGCGACGGCGAGGTCTGCGGTACGGCGATCGAAAGCCCGATGGATGTCGTGCTCAAGCTCGACCTGGTCAAGGATGCCAGGCTGAAGACGCCGCGCTTCACCACCTCGGGCCCGGTGACGCGCCATCTCGACGCCAAGGGCTATGAGGTGACGACCGGCATCGGCCCGGACCTTATGACCGGTGCCAAAGAGGCGGTCGCGCAGATGGTCGACCTGCTCTCTGCCCGCTACGGAATAGACCCCGTCGAGGCCTATATGCTGGCCTCGGTCTGCGGCGATCTCCGCATCAGCGAGATTGTCGACATGCCGAACTGGGTGGTGTCCTTTTACTTCCCACGCTGCGTGTTTGAATGACGCTGGGTTGGCGCCGCACCCCCACCCCGCTGCTTCGCAGCGACCCTCCCCACGAGGGGGAGGGTGAAGCGCCGGCGCCCTACCTCCCCCTTGTGGGGAGGTCGGACCGAAGGTCCGGGTGGGGGGCGTGCCGGAATAAACTTCTCAGAACCCCGCTCTTGCAATGATCTCGATCCCCGAAACAATCCTCGACATCGCCAACCTCTCCGTCAGCGTGCGCGGCGAGGAGGGCGAGCGCGAGGTCGTCTCCAATCTGTCGCTAACGCTTAAGCGTGGCGAAACGCTGTGCATCGCCGGCGAGTCCGGCTCCGGCAAATCGATGACCGCCCTGGCGATCATGCAGCTTCTGCCGCAGCCTGCGGCGCGCATATCCTCAGGCCAAATCCGCCTCGGTGATACCGATCTGGCGACGCTCGACGAGCGCCAGATGCGGCGCATTCGCGGCGACCGCATCGCCATGATCTTCCAGGAGCCGATGACCTCGCTCAATCCGGTGCTGTCGATCGGTCGGCAACTGACCGAGTCCATCGAGGCGCATACCAGCCTGTCATCAACCGAGGCCCGCCAGCGCGCCATCGAGGCGCTGAAGGCGGTGCGCATCTCCGAAGCCGAAGGCCGGCTGAAGCAGTTTCCGCACGAACTCTCAGGCGGCATGCGCCAGCGGGTGATGATCGCCATGGCGCTGGCGCTCGAGCCCGACGTGCTGATCGCCGACGAGCCGACGACCGCGCTCGACGTCACCGTGCAAGGCGAGGTGCTGGAGCTGTTGCGCGACCTGCAGCGCGAGCATGGCACCAGCGTCATCCTCATCACCCACGACATGGGCGTAGTCGCCGAAATGGCCGATCGCGTCATCATCATGCGGCATGGCCGCATGGTCGAGGAGGGCAAGACATCAGACATCTTCGCCCGGCCGCAAGCCGATTATACACGCGAACTGCTGGCCGCCGTGCCGCGCATCGGCGCCGGCATCGGCCGGCAGAAATCCAGGGATGCCGAGACGGCAATGCCGGCCAATGTCGCCGTGGTCGACGATCTGCATGTCCGCTTCGATCTGCGCGGCGGCGTCTTTGGCCGGGTCACCCGTCGTGTTCACGCCGTCGAAGGCGTCAGCTTCTCGATCGCGCCCAACGAGACGCTGGCGCTGGTCGGCGAGTCCGGTTGCGGCAAGTCGACCACCGCCAAGGCGCTGGCCGGGCTGGTGCCTTACACCGGCGACATCGTCGTTGGCGGGCGCAATTTGTCGGGCCTCGGCCGCGACGAGCGCAAGGCCGTGCGCCGCGACGTGCAGATGATTTTCCAGGACCCTTATGCCTCGCTCGACCCGCGCATGCGCGTCGGCGACCTCGTCGCCGAACCGCTCGTCATCCATGGCATCGCCTCGAAGGAAGAACGCGGGGAGCGGGTTGCGGCGCTGTTCGAGCGTGTCGGCCTGTCGGCCGACCAGATGGAACTTTATCCGCACGAATTTTCCGGCGGCCAGCGCCAGCGCGTCTGTATCGCGCGGGCGCTGGCGCTGCGGCCGAAGCTGATCATCGCCGACGAAAGCGTCTCGGCGCTCGACGTCTCGGTGCAGGCGCGCGTGCTCGATCTGTTGAAGGAATTGCAGCGCGAATTCGGCGTCGCCTACCTCTTCATCTCGCATGATATGGCGGTGGTCGAGAACATCTCCGACCGCGTCGCCGTCATGTATCTCGGCCAGATCGTCGAGATGGGCACCCGCGACCAGGTTTTTTCCAACCCGCGCCACCCCTACACCAGGCGCCTGATCGAAGCCGTGCCGGTGCCTGACCCGGCCAAGCGAAGAAGCCGCTTCGCCCGCCTCGACCAGGAAATACCGAGCGCGACCCGCAGGATCGGCGAGGCGCCGCTGAAACTGGCCTTGCAGGATGTCGGTGGCGGACATCTTGTTGCTGCTGGAACTTGAGGACTCTGCCCTCGACCCTTCGAGCCGTGCGTCCGCTTTCGGACGGCACGGCTGCAATCACGCGATGGCGATCGCTTCACGTATCATGGCGTCACCACGCGGCCGCCGCCGATCAATTCCTGATGAGCCCCTCATACGGCGCCGTATTCAGGATGTAGGCCACCTCGGTCCGGTTCCGGGCGCGAAGTTTTTTCATGATATTGCGAACATGCACCTTGACCGTGCTCTCACACATATTGAGTTCATATGCGATGATCTTGTTCGCTTTCCCGCGACGCAGCGCTTCTATGACCGAAATCTGGCGTGACGTAAAAACGTTGTCGTCTTGCGCCTGCTGTTTGATCGTCTGCTGGCTGTCCTTGGCGTTTTGCGCTGACTGGAAAAGTACACTCGGCGGGATGAAAATCCCCCCTGCCGCCACGAGATGAATGGCCTTGGCTGCAACCTGCAAGCTGACGCTCGTCGGAACGTAACCGCGCGCACCGTTTTCGATCGCCTTGAGGACATCGTCAAGATTCTCGATATCGGCCAGCATGATGGCACTCACCGAAGGTCTGGTGGCTTTGAGGTGGGCGATCCGGGCAAGATGGTGGTCTGCCTCGGAGTTTGACCACATAACGCACATCAAGACCGTCGAGATCCTTTGGGTCTCCTCCAGGTCTGCCGCGTCGAAGGCCTCGATGCTCGAGAAATGCTGGAAACGAAATGCTGGTTCGATTTCCGCGAGACCTCTTGCCAGGCAGTCGCACATCAGCGGTCGATCATCAATAATCGCGATCTCGATATCCGCCGCCGTGGATGTGGGTGGGTTATCAGGATCGATATCGAAAGTGCACAGGCTTCGTTGGGCCGTCTCGTATGGTTGAATCGTTGTCATAACTCCACCCCTTCCTGCCCCTCGCACCCATTGGGAGCGTGGCCGCTGTTTTAGCTCTTCCTTAGTAAGCGTTGATTCGAGGCCGGCGTATGTGAAACAAGGCACACGACGGAGCGAAGCCGGTTTCGGTCGCGATTTCGGCAAGCCGAAAAACAACCGGCTCGATATGCCGACCCGATGAAGGCAATCGCTCCACCTGCGCTTGAAAACGCTCAAAGCATGGTGAACAGGCTCAGGAATAGCAGCCGCGTTCGATGGCGAGGCGGCGCACCAGCGCCAGCACGGCATCGATGGTCGGGGTAGGCTTGTCCGTCAGCCGGCCGAGTTCCTGGACGGCCGTCACCAGCGCGTCGATCTCCATCGGCCGTCCACGCTCCAGGTCCTGCAGCATCGAGGTCTTGTGCTCGCCGACATCGCCGGCGCCCTTGATGCGCCGGTCGACCGCGATCGGAAAGCGCACGCCGAGGCTTTCGCCGATCGCCTGCGCTTCCAGCATCATGGTGCGGGCCAGCGTGCGGGTGCCCTCGTCGGCGACGATCGCCGCCAGCGTGCTGCCGGTCAGCGCCGAGATCGGGTTGAAGGAGAGATTGCCCCACAGCTTCACCCAGATTTCGCTGCGGATATCGTCGCGCACCGGCACCTGCAGCCCGGCCTTGACCATTTCCTCGGCCAGAAGCGTGACCCGTTCGCTGCGCTCGCCCGAGGGTTCGCCGAGCGAGAAGCGCCTGCCCTCGACATGGCGGATGAGGCCGGGCGCATCGACCTCGACCGCGGGATAGACGACCGAGCCGATGACGCGCTGCGGCCCGATCCGCTGCCAGATCGCGCCGCCGGGATCGACCGCATTCAACCTCGTGCCTTCGAGCGGCCCGCCAACGCCGTGGAAATACCACCACGGCACGCCGTTCTGCATGGTGACGACAGCGGTGTTCGGCCCAAGCAGCGGCGCGATCTGGTCGAGGGCAGGGGTGAGGGAATGGGCCTTCAGCGCCAGCACGACATAGTCCTGGGTGCCGAGTTCCTCGGGCTTGGCGGCGGCCCTGACGGCGGCGACCGATTCCTGGCCGTCCTCGATCAGGCGAAGTCCGCTTGTCTTGATTGCTTCGAGATGGGCGCCACGCGCGACGATCGAAAGATCGGTGCGGCCGGCAATCGCCAGCTTGGCCGCGAGATAGCCGCCGATCGCACCGGCGCCGAAGATGGTGATCTTCATCGTCAAAGTCCGAGTTTGGCGGCAAGCCCGATGCGCTGCAGCTTGCCCGTCGCGCCCTTGGGGATCTCGTCCAGGATCAGGATCTTGCGCGGCACCTTGAAGTCGGCGAGCCGCGTCGCGGCATGGCTGCGGATGTCGCCCTCGGTGGCAGTCATGCCTTCGCGCAGCACGACTGCCGCCGCCACGTCCTCGCCAAGCTTGTCATGCGGCATGGCGAAGGTGACGACCTGCGCCACCGCCGGATGGTCCATCAGCACGTCGTCGACCTCGAGCGGCGAAATCTTTTCGCCGCCGCGGTTGATGATCTCCTTGAGCCGGCCGGTGACGCGCAGATAGCCATCCTCGTCCAGCACGCCCTGGTCGCCGGTGTGGAACCAGCCATGCGCGAAAGCCGTGGCGTTGGCATCGGGGTTCTTCTCGTAGCCCGCAGTCACATTGGGTCCGCGAATGACGATCTCGCCGGTCTCGCCGGCGTTCTGCAATCGGCCGTCAGGCGCCATGACCGCCACCTCCGGTCCGGCGGCCGCGCCAACGCTGCCCGGCTTGCGCAGGCCCGGCGGCAGCCGGTTCGAGGCCATCTGGTGCGCGGCCTCGGTCATCCCGTAGGATTCGATCACCGGACAGCCGAAAGTCGCCTCGAGCTCGGCCATCACTTGCGCCGGCAGCGACGCCGAGGACGAGCGGATGAAGCGCAGACGCGCTGCCGCCAGCACCTCTGGATTGCGGGCTGCCCGGGACAGGATGGCCTGATGCATGGTCGGCACCGCCGTGTACCAGCTTGGTTGTGCCTCGCTCAGCCACTGGAAGAAGCGCAGCGCGTTGAAGCCAGGCGTGCAGAAGATGCTGCCGCCCGACGCCAGCGAGGACAGCACGGCCGCGATCAGGCCGTGAATGTGGAACAGCGGCATGATGTTGAGGCAGCGGTCACCGGCCGTCAGGCCGAGCGTCGCGCCGATATGGGCGGCGGAGGCCGCGATGTTGGCATGGCTGAGCGGCACCAGCTTGGGCCGTGACGTGGTGCCCGACGTGTGCAGCAACAGTGCGATGTCGCCGTCCTGTGCCATGTCGGGCGCTGCTCGCGGACCGATCGCCGCGCCCTCGATGGTGAAGCCGCCGGCAGGTGTATCGGGTTGCACGATGAGCCTCAACACGCCGATGCCGAGCCGCTCGGCCACCGCCACCGCCGGCCCGGCCTCGTCGGCAGCGACAAGGATCGCCTTGGCGCCGATGTCGGTCAGGTAGAAATCGAGCTCGTCCGCCCGGTAGGCGGGATTGAGCGGCGCCGTCGAAGCGGCCGCCGCCACCGCGACGAAGGCGGTGGCCATCTCGGGTCCGTTCGGCAGCACGATCGCCACCCGGTCGCCTCGACCGATACCGAGCGCATGCAGCCGTTCCGCCGTGGCAGCGATAAGGCTACGCAAGCCGCCATGGGTGAGCGTCGGCCTGTCGGGGGCCGAAATCGCCGGCGCATTGTCGGCGCCGGCAACGAGGCGGCGGGAAAGCTCTTTGGGATTTGCAATATTGATCATGATCACCGACTGGATTCCGAACGACTACCGGCGCGAGCGCCGTTGGCGGGCTTGCCTCGATATGGATACGCCATTGGACAACGGATCGCCTCAGTAGCCAAGCGCCAAACCATCCTTGCGTGGATCGGAGGCGCCGGTCAGCGTCCCCTTCTCCCAGTCGATCAGCACCGCCTGTCCGCCGCCAAGCGGATGATGCGGCTCGGCTATGCGATGGCCGCGCCGGCGCAGGCCCTCGATCGCCTCTGCGGGAACGCTGCGTTCGGCTTCCACGATATCATCATTGTAGAACACTCTCGGCGCGTCCAGCGCCTGCTGCGGGTCCATGCCGAAGTCGAGCATGTTGGTCAGCAGATGGACGTGCCCGAACGGCTGGTAGCCGCCGCCCATGACGCCGAACGGCATCACCGCGCGGCCGTTCTTGGTCGCCATGCCGGGCATGATCGTGTGCATCGGCCGCTTGCCGGGCGCGATTGCGTTCGGGTGTGCCGGGTCCAGGCGGAAGCTCGAGCCGCGATTTTGCAGCACGATGCCGGTCTTCGGGCTGACCACGCCGCTGCCGAACGAATAATAGGTCGAGTTGATGAAGGAAACCGCGTTGCGGTCGCGATCGACGATGGAGATGTAGACAGTGTCGCTGCCAGGCAGGTCTATGCGCGGCAGATGCGTCATGGCGCGGTCGCGGGAGATCTCGGCGCGCAGCCGGTCGGCATACGCGCCGGACAGAAGCTGCTTCACCGGCACCGGGACATAGTCCTGGTCCGCGACGAAGCGGTCGCGGTCGCGATAGGCCAGACGCCCCGCTTCGATCTCCAGATGCAGGCGTTCGGCGCCATTGGGGTCGAGCCCGCCAAGCTTGAGCCCCGACAGGACATTCAGCATCAACAGCGCCGTCAGCCCCTGGTTGTTCGGCGGCATCTGATGAATCTCATGGCCGCCATAGGAGACGCTGACCGGCGCCACATAGTCGCCTCTGGTCACCGCGAAATCCTCGCGCGAATGAAGTCCGCCCAGTTCGTTGAGCCGGCTGACGATATCGTCGGCGACGGCACCTTCGTAAAAGCCGGCGCGCCCCTGTTTGGCGATTATCCGCAAGGTGGCAGCGAGTTCCGGCTGGCGGTGGACATCGCCGGCCTTGGGTGCCTTGCCGCCCGGCAGGAAGATGCGCGCGGCGTGCTCGTCGGCCGAAAGATCCGTCTCCGGTTCGGCCCAGTCGAAGGCGACGCGGTCATGCACGACATAGCCGTTCTCGGCGTAATGGATGGCCGGCGCCAGCGCATCGGCAAGGCCCTTGCGGCCATGGTCCTCCAGCAGGCGGCACCAGGCGTCGACGGCGCCCGGCACCGTGACCGCGTGCGGTCCCTGCAGCGGGATGCGGTCGAAGCCTTTTTCCAGATACCAGTCGACCGTCGCCTTGGCAGGGGCGCGGCCCGAACCGTTGAAGGCCAGCACGTTGCCTTGCCCCTTCGGACAATAGAGCACGAAGCAGTCGCCGCCGATGCCGGTCGACTGTGGTTCGACCACGGCCTGCACGGCGGCGGCGCAGACGGCGGCGTCCATGGCATTGCCGCCGGCGCGCAGCATCTCGATCGCTGCAAGGGTTGCAAGCGGGTGCGATGTCGCGGCAACCGCTTCAGTGGCACGAACCGGCGAACGGCCGGGAAACTGGAAATCACGCATTCTGTCTGGATGTCCCCTAGTCACTTGAAGCGAATTGGTCACTTGAAATCAATGCCGCCTCCCGAACATCTGCGCAACCGACAACAGGGCGACCGAGAGCACGATCAGGCAGGTCGAGATGGCGGCGATCGTCGGGTCGATCTGGTCGCGCAGCGCATTGAACATGCGGCGCGTCAACGTCGTCGTATCGCCGCCCGATATGAACAGCGAGACGACCACTTCGTCGAAGGAGGTGATGAAGGCGAACAGCGCGCCAGAGACGATCGAGAAGCGGATCTGCGGCATCGTCACCTGCCAGAACGCGGCGACGCGTCCGGCGCCGAGGCTGCGCGCTACCCGCTCCTGGTTCATGTCGTAGGAGCGCAACCCCGACAGCACGGTCAGCACCACCAGCGGCAGCGCCTGCACCGTATGCGCGATGACCAGGCCGGTCAGCGTGTTGTTGAGCCCGATGCGCGCATAGAGGAAGAAGGTGCCGATGCCGATGAGGATCACCGGGACGATCAGCGATGCGGTCAGCAGCGCGTTGATGGTGCCGTTGAAGCGCAGCGTGCCCCTGTTGATGGCATAGGCGGCGGCGGTGCCGAGCGGCGTCGCCACGAACGTCGTCATGATCGCCACTTTCACCGAGACGATCGTCGCGTCGCGCCACTCCAGCGATTGGAAATAGCTCTGGTACCAGCGCAGCGACCATTGCCGCGGTGGGAATTGCAGCAGCGTCGAGTCCGAAAAGGACATGATGACGATGATGACCGATGGCGCGATCAGGAACAAAAGCACGAGGCCGCCGAGCGCATAGAGCCACAGACGTTGCCGGTGCGAGATCGGCAGGCCGACATCCCCACTCATCGCGAACTCCACACGCCGGTGGCGCGTGCGCCGAGCAGCCACTGGAAAAGCCCGAGAAGTGCCAGCGTGACCACCAGCAGCACCACGCCAAGCGCCGCGCCGGCACCCCAGTTGGAATAGAGGCTGGTGGTCTGTTCCATGCGCATCGCCCACATGATCACCTTGCCGCCGCCCATCAGCGCCGGGGTGACGAAGAAACCGAGGCACAGCACGAAGACGATGACCACGCCGGAGGCGAGGCCCGGCAGCGACAGTGGAAAGAAGATCCGCCGGAAGGTGGCGACCGGGCCGGCACCAAGGTTCATCCCGGCGCGCAAGCAGTCGGTGTCGATCGTCTTCATCGAGGCGTAGAGCGGCAGCACCAGGAACGGCAGCAAGATATGCGTCATGCCGATGACGACGCCGGACAGATTGTTGGCAAGCGGCAGCGGCTCGCTGATGACGCCGAGGTCGATCAGCCAGCTGTTGATCAGGCCCTTGCGCTGCAGGATCACCAGCCAGGCATAGGTACGCACCAGAACCGATGTCCAGAACGGCAGGATGACGAAGATCAGGCAGATCGACGCCGCGCGGCGCGGCAGTTGCGACAGCATGTAGGCCAGGGGATAGCCGAGCAGGACGCAGGCAGCGGTGACCATGAAGGCGACCTTGAAGGTGGTGACGAAGGTCTTGATGTAGGAGGCCTGCTCGAAGAACCGCGCATAGTTGGCGGCGCTGAAGGCGCCGGCCTCGTCGAACAGCGACAGCCAGAACAGCCAGCCGATCGGCACGATGATGATGGCGAAGACGAGCAGCAGGCTCGGCGCCAGCAGCGCCAGCAGCCGCAAGGACTCACGCCGTGCGTCGGCGCGCAATGCCTGCGCGTTCAGGTCCTGGCCAGCACGGCCGATATCTCCGGGGAGGGTGGAGTGCACGCTCATCAGTCGGCCGCCACCAGGATCGTGTCCTGGGCATCGAGGCCGAGTGTGACGGTCTGACCGGGTGCCGGTAGTCTGGCCAGCACCTCGCTGCGGCAATAGTCGCGCAGCGTCAGCTGGCGGCCGTCGCGCAGCACCGCGTAGCAGACGAAGCTGTCGCCCTGGTAGATGATGTCACTGAGCGTGGCATTGAGCACATTGACGCCGCTTGCCGGCTCGGCATTCGTGAGCAGCCGCAGCTTCTCCGGCCGCACCACTATCAGGTGCTGGCCCGGCGCCGGCGATGGTGCGGCGGTGTGGATTCTCCGGTCCTCGTACCAGACCGAACCATTGCGGCATTCGACGGGAATGAAATTCGATTCTCCGATGAAGCCGGCTACAAACCGCGTCCGCGGCGTCGCGTAGAGGGTCTCGGGCCGGTCGAGTTGTTCGATCCGCCCGGCGTTCATGACGGCAATGCGGTCCGACATGGTGATGGCTTCGCGCTGGTCATGCGTGACGTAGACCGTGGTCATGCCCAGCCGGCGATGCAGGCTGCGCAGCTCGATCTGCATATGCTCGCGCAAACCCTTGTCCAATGCCGACAGGGGTTCGTCCATCAGCACGATGCGCGGCTCGAAGACGATGGCGCGCGCCAATGCCACGCGCTGGCGCTGGCCGCCGGAGAGCTGGTCGACCCTGCGCTCGCCCAGGCCCTGCAGTTTCACCAGCTCCAGCGCTTTCCCGACGCGCTCGGCCGTTTCGGCGGCGGCGATGCCGCGCTGCTTGAGCGGAAAGGCGATGTTGTGGAAGACGTTCATATGCGGGAACAGCGCATAGTTCTGGAACACCATGCCGATGTTGCGCCTGTGCGGCGGCGTGGTGATGATCTCGTCGTCGCCGACCTTGATCGAGCCGGCATTGGCCCGCACAAAGCCCGCCAGGATCATCAGCAGTGTCGTCTTTCCGGATCCCGATGGGCCGAGCAGCGTCAGGAATTCGCCGGCCGCGACATCGAGGTTCAGGTCACGCAGCACCGCTACGCTGCCAAATCGTTTCTCGATCCGGCGTATGCTGATCGGCAGCGCGGATGGCGCAATGGACAAGATCATCGTCTCCTGGGCAGGGGCGGAAGCAGGGCGAAACGGCTGCGCCGCCCTGCCGTGGTTTGGGGCCTGGCCGCAGCCTATTGCTGGACCAGATTGTTGAACTTTTCCGTCGCCTCGACCAGGTTGTCGCGCCAGAACGCGGCGTCCTGCAGCACCTGTTTCTTGACGTTCTCGGGTGATGAATTGATGTCTTTGATCCTGTCCTGCGGGATCTTGCCGGTCTCGAAGGCCTTCTCGTTCACCGGCCCGTTGTCGACATAGAGCGGCAGATTGGCCTGCAGCTGCGGGCTGACGAACATCGCCAGCGCCTTCATGGCGGCGTCCTTGTTCTTGGCGCCCTTGGGAATGACCATGCAGTCGGCGGTGAGGACACCCTGGTCGAACGAGAAGCTGACCGGCGCGCCTTCCTTCTTCAGGGTGCCGGCGCGGCCGTTCCAGATGCTTGCCATGTCGACCTCGCCATCCTTCACCAGCTGCATGGCCTGGGCGCCGGAGGTCCACCAGGCGTCGATGTGGCCGCGGATCTTGTCGACGGATTTTAGGGCGCCATCGATGTCGACCGGATAGACCTTGTCGATTGGAATGCCGTCGGCGAGTGCCGCGACGCTCAGCGTTTCGGTCGCCTGGCTGCCGCTCAGCGCGCGCCGGCCCGGAAACTTTTCCACGTTCCAGAAGTCGGCCCAAGTCTTGGGACCTTTGTCGCCGAAGACATCGGTCCGGTAGATGAGTACGACGGAGGTGTAGGAAATGCCGACCCAGTCGTCATGGACCAGCTTCGGATTGATGCCGCTCTTGTCGATGATGCCGTAGTCGAGCTTCTCGAACAACCCTTCCTTCGAGCCACGCGCGCATTCGTCGGCGCCAAGTTCGGTGATGTCCCATTTGACGGCATTGCCGGTCACCTGCAGCCGCACGTCGTCGAGGCCGTTGGTGGTGTCTTCCTTGATGGTGATGCCAAGCGCATCGGCGGTCGGCTTGAAGAACGCCTTGGTCTGCGCCTCCTGGTAGGTGCCGCCCCACGAGGCGACGGTGATGGTATCGCCCGCCACGGCGGGGCCCGCGAGCGACGCCATGAGGCCCGCCATCGCGACAATGCTGGTGCTTCTGGTCCTATTCATTTTCGGCTCTCCAACCGGTGTTCCCATTGTTTTTGATTTCGCATGCTATTTTGTATACAATTTTGAGTGTAGCCTGGCGATCAATGTTGTCAACATGGCCGGCGCGGGAGAATTTAGGCTTTTCGTGCCGGACGACGCAGTGACCGACGACTTCGCCGGGGGCGTGGCAAATTACGCCGACTGCGACTACAGCTATGCATATTCCGGCTCAAAGACCGGAGAACTGGAAACGGGACCTTGGCCAAGGAAACCAAAAATACGCTGCGCGACTCGGTCTACTCCTCGCTCAAGGCGATGATCGTGACCGGCCAGATTCCGCCGGGCTCGCGCGTCACCGAAAACGACATCGCGGTGCGACTGAATGTCAGCCGCACGCCGGTGCGCGAAGCCTTCAACCGCCTCGAGCGCGACGGCCTCGTCACCGGCCGGCCGCGCCAGGGCTATGTCGTCACCGAGTTCGACATCAACATGTTCCGCGAGGCCTTCGAGATCCGCGAACTGCTCGACGGCCATGCGACCGAACTGGCCGCGGTCGCGGCGACGGAACAGGACAAGGCGCGGCTGCGCGCCATGCTGGCGGAATGCGAGCGGCTGGCCGCCATTCCGGAGCGCACCACCAGGGAGAAGTTCCAGGAGCTGGAGGTCGGCATAGACCTGCATCGCGTCATCGCCGAGATCAGCGGCAATGTCATGTTGCACGGCATGCTGTGCGGCATCCTCGACAAGTGCCAGCACTATGTGTGGACGGAACTCCTGTGGCTGGACGAATGGAAGATCGCCCGCGACGAGCACGCCGAGATCGTCGACGCCATCTGTGCCGGCGACGCCAGCCGCGCCGGCACGTTGGCGCGCGCCCATGTGCGCGGATCGCGCGACAATGTGCTGCGCCTGCTGCAGGCCAAGTCGGACTATCAGAATTTCCTGGCCAAGGCGTCCTGAGCGGGGCGACTGGCTTGATGCCCGGCAGGCCTTTAGCGCTTGCGCTCCCGAAGGCTGTTGCCGCCGTCGACCGCCGGCAGGGCGCCGTTGACATGGCTGGCGCCTTCCGATGCCGGGGAGACCGCGTTCTCCGCTTCGCCAAAACGAGCGGGCATCCCTGACTGGCTCGTGTCTCGCCTATGCCGGCGACAATGGTTCTTACGTGTCGGGCGACAGTCGCGAGAGATCGGTCCCGACGTTGCGGCCCATGGGTTTTTGGATGACGATGGGGGGAAAGTTGACGCCGAATCCGGGCGCCCCTATAGACCGCCGATGGGCTTGGACAGTTTCGGTTACGTTGCGTTCGGCAAGGACGAATTGTACGCGCGCGGAGCGCTCTTCAGCGCACTTCGACTGCTGCACTACCGCCCGAGCGCAAAGATCAAGGTCTTGACCGACAGGCCTTCGATTTTTGATGGATACCCAATCGAAGCGATTGAACTTACCGCCAAGAAAAAAGCCGAGATGTCATTTGGCGACCGATACATTTTCGGGATCAAGGCCGCCGGCATCATTCAGCTGTTGCAGCGCTGCGACCGCCTGTTCTTCATGGATACGGACATGTACCCGGTCGGCGACATTTCGAGCTGTTTCAGCCGAATTTCTCCGTCGCATTCCATCATGAGAAAATCCGAAGGAACGCCAAAGGCGCCCTATCGCGCGATCGCCGACAAGGGGTTTTTGCTGGGCGACTACAAGCTCACGGGATCCGAGCCGATGTGGAACAGCGGCGTCCTGGGCGTCCACAACTCCAATCTTCCCGCTTTGACCGACGCCTATCATGCCATCGAACAGATGATTGGTGTCGTGAAGGCGCACACCACGGAACAATTCTGCATCGGCGTGGCGCTTTCCCGAGACGGGCGGACAATCAGCCGCCACCGGCTGCCCATCCGCAACTACAACACCAGGGGAAGGAAGCTTTTTGCCCGCAGGCGGCTGGAGGCTTTCTTCGCGGGCAATGGCCACCTCGGCGTAAGCCAGCAAATCGAGCGGGCGGCCAGATACCGGCTTTGGCGCGCCCCGATCGATCTGTGGAAGCAGCGGGATATATGGCACTTCTAGATTGGCCCGCCAGGACGCATCGTTTTGCCCCGCCAATCTCCTCGGCCAACGGAACCCGCCTCTGACTTGCCGCATGCCTTCGGGAATTGAACGGCGCCCCAGCGTGGATGAAACCGGGAACCATGTCTCCGCTGGAGCGCCCTGAAATAGCCGCCGAGCGCGCATGAATACGCTGAGGCGGATCGAGATACGCTACAGGACTAAGATGCATCGCCCCGACCGAGCGCCGCCGCCTGTTCCACGCTGATGCCTTTGGCGAGGGGGTCGGCATGCCGATGTGCCAGCCGCCACTCGGAGCCCTGGCGGCGATAGACCAGCGTGACGCGCAGCGCCCAGTTCTGGGCCGGCAGGCCGCCGACCTCGACGTGGACCCGTTCGATGGTCGCAAGGACTATCATATCCGCCGTTCCGTAGGCCTGCACCACCTCCTGCGCGAAGGTGCCGTTCTTGAAGAACCGCCCTATCGCCTGCCATCGTTCGGGCGTCATGTCCGACTCGCGCGTGGGCGTTCCGCCAAATGGAGACATCAGCGTGAAGTCGTCCGTGCGAGGGATCAACGCGCGGTAGCTGTCGATATCCCCGCGCATCAGCGCGGAGTTTGCCTCGATGGATTGCCGGACCAGATCAGCGATCTGCTTGTCGACGGCAGAAACATCAGCGAGGGCCGAACCATTCGTGGCTCCGGCGATCTCCAGCGATGAGAGGTCTGCCGCGGCAGCAAGGACTGAACGCCTTGAGTTATGCATGCGGAATACTCCTAACCTGATTTCTATTGATGTGATGCGAAGCCGCTGTTGCCGCTTCGCCAGGCCGGAAGATCGAACTTCAGTCATCATGAATACAGTGATATGATTTCAGCAATATGCTGAACCAAATTGATCTATCGCGCGCCGACCTCAATCTGCTGGTCCTCTTCGAGGCCGTGCTGGAGGAGCGCCACGTCGGCCGGGCAGCGGCGCGGCTGAACCTTTCTGCGTCCGCCGTCAGCCACGGCCTCGGCAGGCTGAGGCAGTTCCTCAACGATCCGCTTTTTCTGAGGACGCCGAAGGGCGTCGTTCCGACCGCGCGCGGCATGGAGCTCGCAGAACCGGTCGCCGACATTCTCGCCAGGATCAGGAGCGTCGTCTCGACCGCGGATCCGTTCGATCCGGCCACGTCCACGCGCCGGTTCACGATTGGGGCGCCAGACGGCATCTCCGCCGTGATCCTTCCCCAGTTTCTCGCGGCGTTGCAGCGGGCAGGGCCCGGCATCGATATCAGCGTCCGTCAGATCCTGCCCACGCCCGCCCGCCTCTGGGGATCTGCCATTGCCGATCTGGAGGCGCGCGCAATGGACATCGCCATTATCCCGACCGACGATGTTCCGGCGCGTTTTGCCGAGCGGGTTCTCTATGACGAGGATTTCGTCATAGCGATGCGCAAAGGGCATCCCTTTGGAGCCGAACCCACGCTGGAACGATTCTGCGCCATGCAGCATCTGGTGGTCTCGCTCACCGGGGATGCCCATGGCTTCGTCGATCGGTCTCTGGCCAAGCAGGGCTATTCGCGGCGGATCGCGCTGACGGTTCCCAATTTCATGTTGGCGCTCGCGGTGATTGCCGAAACCGATCTGATTTCCGCATTGCCGAGAAAATTCGTCGCCATGCACGGCCGGCGCTTTGGAGTTGTGAGCACGGAGGCACCGCTCCCGCTAGATCGTTTTCGGGTTCGCGCGATCGCGCCCAGGGTCGCCATGATGGATTCGGGCCTGGCCTGGCTCTTCAATGGACTTGGAGGGGCAAAGCCTGTCGCGGGGAAAAAGTCGAAGCACTCTCCTGCGTAAAACCAGCGATCGTAAAGGAACGAGCGTTTGGCCACGAAAATGCACTTGCGGCGCCGCAGAAGATTTGGCGCGCCGGAGAGGGTGAGGCTGGGAACTCCTATGGGATTGTTGTCGCTGCCGCTTTCCAAGCGGGAGGTCTGCTTGCGTCATCTCTGGACCTTGCCGAACGACGCTGCGCAAACCCCGACATGGCTCCGCGGAAATCTTGCAACTTTGCGTGGTTAGGAACATGGTTGCGGCGTAAGTCGGGCGGGATTTTTGTGACCTATGGGCATGCCGTTGTTCCAACGCAGCTTTTCAAATCACAAAGGACCTCAATCATGTCGGACAATCCTAGAGAAGGCCTCGATCGCCGCGATTTCATAATCGCATCTATCGCCACGGTTGGCGCGACGGCTGCCCTCGCCGTCAGCGCTGGTGCTGCGAATGCCCAGGACAAAGCGGCTGCGTCCACCGCCGCGGCATCTGGACAGGGGACGGTCTATACGGGCGATGTGATCCAGGGGAAGAAGGTCGTGAGCGCACTAGACGTCAACGACCTCGAGCCTGGGCAGAAGCATCTTTTGTATTTTCAGGGCGTGGAGATGCCCACCGGACAGCACTGGTATGTATCCGTGACAGTCGCCAAGGGGGCGAAGCCGGGCAAGCGCGTCGTCCTGGTCAGTGGCGTGCATGGCGACGAGATGAGTTCCATCCATACCGTCCAGACCGTGATGAACCAGCTCGATCCGGCGCAGATGTCGGGTACGGTGATGGCGGTCACGGACGTGGCCCGCCCGGCCTTGGAAGGCATGCAGCGCAGATGGCCCAATTCGGGCAGGGGCAATGATCTGACCGACATGAACAGGGAATGGCCCGGGAACGAGAACGGTGTCACCGCGGCCAGCCGACACGCCGGGCTCCTGTTCAATCGGCTGCTCCGGCCGAACGCCGACTTCGCGATCGACTTCCATACCGGGACAACCGGTTTCGATGTCACCGCATTCAATATTGCCAGCATGGATGTGCCCGAGATCAAGGCGATGGTGGAACTTTACCCCGTCGGCCAGATCTTCGACAATCATACATATCCCGGTGTCCTGCATAACGCGTTTATCGACGCGGGCATCCCATCCTTCTGTGCGGAGATCGGCGCTGCGCGCGTTCTGGATCTCGAGATGATCTCCCTGTTCGTGGAAGGCACGATGAACGTCCTCAAGCATCACGGCGTCCTGGCCGGCCCAATGGGACGCACAGGCAAGGACTCGGGTGTTTTTACCGGCAACAGCGCGTTCCCGATCCTGGCAAGCGCGGGCGGGTTGGTCGAGTATCTGGTCAAGCTCAACGACAAGGTCGAAGCCGGACAGAAGGTGGCCATCCAGCGCGACAGCTTCGGCGAAGTGGTTGCGGAGTATACAAGCGGCGTGGCTGGAGAGATGACGGGCAAGCGCAGCGACGCAACGTCCGAGCCTGGCAACCCCTTGGTATTCATCCTTTTCCACAAGGCTCCGCCGGAGGGCGGTGAGACCTATCCCGAGTAAGTCACCGTGTGAGCGATCGTTGCTTTGTCTTGGCAGCCCCAGCGTTTGTGACGAACGGGCACGCCGAAGGGCCTGGTGTTTATCCAGCTACCTCATGGGCGAGAGGCGTGAGCGTTCTCGTCAGGTCGCGCAGCTTGGTGCCCATTTCTGGTCTGGAATGGTGGTGAAATGGCGCGCCCGAAGAGATTCGAACTCCTGACCCCCAGATTCGTAGTCTGGTGCTCTATCCAGCTGAGCTACGGGCGCGCAACAGGCCATGCTTTCCATGACCCACGATCCGATCCTGAGGACCGACCGCGAATGTGAGCTGTTCCCTAGCGACTGAATTTCCGAAAAGCAAGCCGATCCGGCAAAAGTTTTGTCGCAGGCATGTCAGCGCGTGATGACAGTCCGGGTTCCGGCGCTTCGAAACAGCTCGAAGTCGCGCGGAGCATCGGTCAGAAGACAGGCAATCGGGGCGAAGACAGCGCCCGAACCGTCATGCCGGCCGGCGCAGGCCGTTGCGGGCCTGATCGAGCCGCACCGGCTGGTCGGGAATGGTGACCGCGAATGTGGTGCGCCCGCCAATGCTCTCGACCAGTTCCACCGTGCCGCCATGTGCCCGGATCAGCTCGTGCGCGATCGCCAGGCCAAGGCCGGTGCCGCCGCTGCGCGCCGAGCCGCGAAAGGCCGCGAACAGGTTCTCGCGCGCCTTTGGCGGCAGGCCGGGGCCGGTGTCGGTGACGGCGATGCGGCTGACACTGCCCAGGCGCACGGCCGACACGGCCAGGCGGCGCACGATGGCGCTCTCCGTATCCGCCGCCATCGCCTGCACGGCGTTGCGGCAAAGGTTGGTCAGCACCCTGAACAACTGGTCGGAATCGGCGTCGACCTCGAAGGTCAGATCGACGGCGTTGACGAACTCGATGCCGCCTTCCGTATCGAGCAGGCCATGCACGTCCTCGACCAGTTGATGCAGCCGCAGCCTGCGGCGCGCCGGCGGCGGCTCCTGGGTGCGGCCGTAGGCCAGCACGCCTTCGGAATAGGACACGGCGCGATCGAGCGCGCGCAGCAGTTTCGGTGCGAAGGCCTGCACGGTCGGGTCCTTGACCTGGCGCAGGCGGTCCGACATCAGCTGTGCCGACGCCAGGATGTTGCGCATGTCGTGGTTGATCTTCGAGACCGCGAGGCCAAGGTCTGCAAGGTGCTTCTGCTCGGCCAGCATCTTCTGCAGCCGTTCCTGCATCTGTGACAGTTCGCGCTCGGCAACGCCGATCTCGTCGGCGCGGGCAGCGGGGTGAATGATGCGTCCGGGATCGTCGGGAGCTTCGGAGAAGGACAGCATCGACCGTGTCATCGTGCGGATCGGCCCGATCATGATCAGGTCGATGGCGGCATAGACCAGCATTGCGGTGAACAGCGAGATCAGCAGCGACACGAAGGCGACGTTGCGTGAATAGATGAGCATGGCGTTGCGCAGGGAGTAGTCCGGCATGATCAGCTCGAACTCCTTGTCGCTGTCGCCGACCGGCCCGAAGACGCGCAGCATCCGGTTGCCGCCAAAAAACAGCGTGTCGAGCGCGCCGGTCATGCCCTTGATCATGCCGATGTTGGCGATATCGATGTGCTCGTCGACCTGCGGCGGCATCTCGGCCACCACCAGAAGGCGTGAGACGCCGCCGTCGCGCACCGCGATCGCCTTGGCGCCGATTGCCATCAGCACGTCGTTCTGGGCCGCCCGCGACAGCGAGGTGGGCTCGCCTTGCACCAGCACGATCGACACCGCCGCGGCCGTGCTCAGCCGCTCCTTGAGCCAGCTCAGCCGGTAGCTGGCGATCCAGGGCAGGAAGATGAGCACCTCGGCCAGAAGCACGAAGACGATGGTCAGGAGCAGCAGCTTTGTCGACAGGCCGCGCGACAGCGGCACCGTGCGCACGTCGCTGGCCGCCGTGCCGATCCTTTCCTCCGCTTGTGTGATTTCGTTCATCCGGCTCTGTCTTCACGATCACTTGATCAGCCAAGATTAGGCGATTGCGGCTTTTTTGCCAATTTCATCCTTCGGCGGAAACATAAACAGCACCGAGGCACGGCCGTATTCGGCCCGCCGACGCCGGATTGACTCCCAAACCCCTTCTTTCTATAAGCCCGCTCACGCTCGGGCCATTCGTCCCGGCGCGGTTTCGATCGCGCCAAAACCGGCCCGGCAAAGCTCCTGTTACAGAGTGACAGAATCAAGAAGGGCCGCACCCCGCGGTATTAAAACAAATGAAGCGTACCTACCAACCGTCCAAACTCGTCCGCAAACGTCGGCACGGCTTCCGTGCCCGCATGGCCACCAAGGGTGGTCGCGGCGTCGTCGCAGCTCGCCGCAATCGTGGCCGCAAGCGGCTCAGCGCCTGAGCGGAAGACGAGATCGTTGCCCGCAACCGGCAAGCCAGTGGGACCAAATCCCAAGCGGCTTCTGAAGCGCGCGGAATTCCTGGCTGTCCGTCGTGGTGAAAAGCGACGCGGGCGGATGTTTCTCGTTGAGGTTCTCGACCGCGGCGACGGCCTGTCGCCGCGCGTCGGCTATACCGTCACCAAGAAGGTCGGCAATGCGGTCGTCCGCAACCGCGTCCGGCGGCGGCTGCGAGAGGCCGTCCGCACGCATGCGGCAAGTGACATGGCGCCTGGCAATGACTATGTCATCGTCGGGCGCGAAGACGTGCTTACCATTCCGTTCGGCCAGTTGAAGGCCGAACTCTCCCGCCGACTGCGCGGAACACGATAGGCCAAGGGCTTTCGATGGAAAACAACCGGAACTTCTTCATCACCATCGCGCTGTCGGTGCTGATTCTGGCGGTGTGGCAATATTTTTACGTGTTGCCACGCAGCGAAGCACAGCGCGAGGCGGCCCGCATCGAGCAGCAGCGCGTCGAAGAGCAGAAGAAGGCCGCCGGGGGCACCAACCCCGGCGATACCGCGACGCCGGTGGCACCAGGCGCCATTCCCAACGCACCGGGCACCGACGCCGTGACGCCGGCCGGTCGTGAACAGGCCCTGGCGACCAGCAAGCGCGTCAAGATCGACACGCCGAGCCTCGAGGGCTCGATCAACCTGACCGGCGCCCGTCTCGACGACCTCAGGCTCAAGCACTACACCGAGACCGTCGACAAGAACTCGCCCGAGATCAGCCTGCTCAACCCCGCGGTGCTGCCCAACGGTTATTATGCCGAGATCGGCTTTGTCGGCAACGACAAGACCGGCGCCGTGCCGGGTCCGGAGACGGTGTGGTCCGTCGATGGCAACGCGACGCTGACGCCGACAACACCGGTCACGCTGACCTATTCGAACGACAAGGGCCTGACCTTCAAGCGCACCTTTTCCGTCGACACCAACTACATGTTCACGGTTTCCGACACGGTGCAGAATTCGGGCGCGGCTCCCGTCTCGTTGTCCAACTACGGCCGCGTTACCCGTTTCGACAAGCCGGCCGTCGCCAGCACCTATGTGCTGCATGAAGGCCTGATCGGCTTCACCGGCACGGAAGGCCTGCAGGAACACAAATACGCGTCCATCGAAAAGGACAAGCAGGCCACCCCCGGCAAGTCGACCGACGGCTGGCTCGGCATCACCGACAAATATTGGGCGGTGACCCTGGTGCCTTCCGAAAAGCAGCCGTTCCAGCCGCGCTTCGCCTATTTCGAGGACGGCCGCCATCGCTATCAGTCCGACTTCCTGACCGACCCGATCACCGTCGATGCAGGTCAATCGGCGACGGTGGAAAGCGAAATCTTCGCCGGCGCCAAGGAAGTCGCCAAGATCAACGCCTATGCGGAAGACCGCCACATCAAGCGGTTCGACCTCTTGATCGACTGGGGCTGGTTCCACTTCATCACCAAGCCGATGTTCTGGCTGATCGACACGCTCTACAAATTCTTCGGCAATTTCGGCCTGGCGATCCTGGCCACCACCGTTATCGTCAAGGCCCTCTTCTTCCCGCTCGCCAACAAGTCCTACGCGTCGATGGCGAACATGAAGAAGGTGCAGCCCAAGATGCTCGAGATCCGCGAGAAATATGCGGACGACAAGATGAAGCAGCAGCAGGCGATGATGGAGCTGTACAAGACCGAGAAGATCAACCCGTTGGCCGGCTGCTGGCCGGTGGCGTTGCAGATCCCGGTCTTCTTCTCGCTCTACAAGGTGCTCTACATCACCATCGAGATGCGGCACGCGCCGTTCTTCGGCTGGATCCAGGATCTGGCGGCACCCGATCCGACCTCGATCTTCAATCTGTTCGGCCTCATTCCGCTCACGCTGCCGCACATGCTGATGATCGGCGTATGGCCGCTGATCATGGGCGTCACCATGTTCCTGCAGATGCGCATGAACCCGACGCCGCCGGACCCGACCCAAGCCGCGATCTTCACCTGGATGCCGGTCATCTTCACCTTCATGATGGCGGGTTTCCCGGCCGGCCTCGTCATCTACTGGGCCTGGAACAACACGCTGTCGATCCTTCAGCAAGGCGTGATCATGAAGCGCCAGGGCGCCAAGATCGAGCTGTGGGACAATCTGGTCGCCCTGTTCCGAAAGAAACCGTCGCCGGCCGAATAGCCGCCGCCTCTTTTGTGAAAAGCCCCGGCTCGTCCGGGGCTTTTCCATTTGGGCAAGCATCGGTTCACGTTCCCGTGATCGGCGAAACTGCAAGCGGTCGCAGGGCGTGACTGCGTGTGCATTTCCAAAAGGCTGTCAATTCCGATCAGCCCTCACACGGAGGAAGAACACATGCGCTTGTCGTCATTCAGGATCATTGCGCTTTCCGCGCTCGTCGCCGGCGCGACGATCGTCGCCCCGGCCTATGCCAAGAACCCGGTGGTTGGCGGCGCGCCGATGTATGCCACCAAGAACATCGTCGAGAACGCCGTCAACTCGAAGGACCACACGACCTTGGTCGCCGCCGTCAAGGCCGCCGGCCTGGTCGACACGTTGCAGGGCGCTGGCCCGTTCACCGTCTTCGCGCCCACCAACGAGGCGTTCGCGGCCCTGCCCAAGGGCACAGTCGACACGCTGCTGAAGCCCGAGAACAAGGATCAGCTCACCAAGGTGCTGACCGCGCATGTCGTGGCCGGCAAGATCTCCGGCAAGGACATGATGGCCAAGGCCAAGGCGATGGGCGGCAAGTATGAGATGAAGACCGTTTCCGGCGACACGCTGACCGCCGAGGTCAAGAAGGGCAAGCTCTACGTCATGGACGAGTCCGGTGGCGAGGCCAAGGTGACGATCGCCGACGTCAATCAGTCGAACGGCGTCATCCATGTCGTCAACAAGGTGCTGTTGCCGAAGTAGCGGCTTCCGGCAAAGGGGATCAGGGCAAGTCCGTTGGGGCTTTCTCGGCTTGCCCTCCCCGCCTCATGACGAGGCGCCATTTTTCTCGGGAAGCCGCATCGGCAAAGGCCGGGGTCCTGTAGTCCCTCACAGGACCCCGGTTCGTTTTGTCTTCGGGCGTGTTGTCCGCTGTCATCCCTGTCGGGGATCCCGCGGCCTGGGTAGACGCAGGCTCCACGCATGCCTATAAGCTCGCTCTCGTTCGGGAGTGCCCCATCGATGAACAGGTAGGCTGATGCGTTCCGCAGGCCGTTGGTGCTGTGGTGCGGATCGCGCTATTTTGACCTGTGCGGCTTGAGCCCGAAATTCGCGCGTTGCTTTGCAGACCGATGCGAATTTCGATTTTTGCCGCACCGCCGGCCACATCATTCGACGGAGCCAGACCTCATGACCGGACCCAACCCCAACATCAAGCACCCGATCCCGATGCACACGCGGGTCGGCTTCCTCAAGGGGCTGGTAAGCGCGCCAAACATCGAGATCGGTGACTTCACCTACTATGATGACCCGGACGGTCCGGACAAGTTCGCCGAAAGATGCGTGCTGCATCACTACCCCTTCATTGGCGACAAGCTGATCATCGGCAGATTCTGTGCCATCGCCGAAGGCGCGCGCTTCATCATGAACGGCGCCAACCATGCCATGTCCGGCTTTTCGACCTACCCGTTCAATATCTTCGGCCATGGCTGGGAAAAGGGTTTTGACCCCGTCACCTGGTCGAAGGAAGTGC
Source organism: Mesorhizobium sp. Mes31 (assembly GCF_024519675.1). NCBI lineage: Bacteria > Pseudomonadati > Pseudomonadota > Alphaproteobacteria > Hyphomicrobiales > Phyllobacteriaceae > Mesorhizobium > Mesorhizobium sp. Mes31. The sequence goes on from NZ_JALJRL010000011.1 coordinate 60,413, forward strand.
GCGGCGACACAATCGTCGGCAACGATGTCTGGGTCGGCATGGAGGCGGTGATCCTTCCCGGCGTCGAGATCGGCGATGGCGCCATCATCGCCGCGAAATCGGTGGTGACGCACGACGTGCCGCCCTATGCGATCGTCGCCGGCAACGCCGCCAAGGTGGTGAAGATGCGTTTCGACGACAGGACGATCCGGCGATTGCTCTCGGTGGCATGGTGGGACTGGCCGGTGGACAAGATCAGCCGTAACCTCGATGCTATCAGAGGCGCCGATATCTCTCTTCTGGAGGCAGCAGTTTGAACGCCCTGAACAGCAGCACGATCGGCATCGACCTGTTTACGCGCGGGTGGATATTCATCCGCGGCGTGCCGGCAATGAAATTCCTGCCACCGGAAGGACCGCCGGAAATCGCCTTTGCCGGCCGCTCGAATGTCGGCAAATCGTCGCTGATCAACGCGTTGGTCAACCAGAAGGGGCTGGCGCGCACGTCCAACACGCCGGGGCGCACGCAGGAGCTCAACTATTTCGTGCCGGACGGATTTTCGGGGGAAGGTGCCGACCTGCCGCCCTTGGCGCTGGTCGACATGCCGGGCTATGGCTACGCCACCGCGCCGAAGGAGAAGGTCGACGAGTGGACCAAGCTGGTCTTCGACTATCTCAAGGGCCGCGTCACGCTGAAGCGCGTCTATGTACTGATCGACGCCCGCCACGGCATCAAGGCCAAGGACGATGAGGTGCTGTCGCTGCTCGACAAGGCGGCGGTGTCCTACCAGATCGTGCTGACCAAGACCGATAAGATCAAGGCCGCCGGGGTGCCGAGATTGATCGAGGAGACGCTGCAAAAGATCAAGAAGCGGCCGGCGGCGTTTCCGTTCGTTCTGGCGACGTCGTCGGAAAAGGCCGAGGGCCTCGCGGAATTGCAGGCCGCGATCGTGCTCGCGGCCAATGGCGGCTAGAGCATGATTCCGAAAACTGGGAGCCGGTTTTCGGAAAAGGTCATGCTCTATCTCTTTGCCTCCAGTGCAATCATCTGGTGGCTCTCTTCCGCGGCAAGGCTCTCGGTGCCATAGGCCTTCAGGAACACGCTGACGCCGGAGCTGACGATGTGGTCGACTTCTTCCTGGCTCGGAGCTTTGGTGCGGTAGGCGAATATGCACTGGCGGAAAAGGCCGGCCAGGCACAGGTCGGTGAACTGATAGGCGGCAAGATCGACATCGTCGATCCGCAGCATGCCGCGCTCGATGGCGGCATTGAGAAAGACCATCAACTTGTCATGGCCGCGTTTCGGGCCGCGCTCGAAAAAACGTGCGCCGAGTTCGGGAATCCTGTCGCACGCGCCGATCACCGTACGCTGCGCTTGGATGACCTTGGCCGATGTGATCTTGAAGGCAAGCACCTTGCCGAACTTCACCAGCGTCTTGCGCAGGTCGTCGGTGTGATCCAGCACATCGTACATGTTCTTGAAGATGGTACCGCGTTCTTCCTCGATCAGCGCTTCGAACAGCTCTTCCTTGTTGGCGAAATAAACGTAGATCGTCCCCTTGGAAACACCGGCCTCGCGCGTAATGTCGTTCATGGACGCCGCTTCGAAACCCTTGTCGATGAAGACACGGCGGGCGCCGTCGATGATCTGGCTGCGCTTGACCGGATCCTGACCCGCCGCCGGGCGGCCACGGCGGATGGTGTCCAGCAGATCGTCGCACTGCTCGTTTTCGACGTCGGGCGCAGTCTCGTCCATAAAAGTCACACCTCGAAAAATAATTCGAACCAAGCGGTTCGATTGCTCTTGATATGGTCCTCTTTCCGCGCTATGTCAACGGCCCGATCGAACCGAACGGTTCAGTATTGTTATTTTAGAGAGATGTCATGTCCTCGAATGCACCCACCACCGCCGAAGTCCGTCCCTTCCCCAACGCCAAGGTTGCCCCGGCGACGGAAGCGCCAAGCGCACCGGTCGAGCCCGTAACCACGGCTCCGGTGGAAACGCCAGCCAGGAAGAAGCGTTCCGTTCGCTCTTTCCTGCTGCCGATCATCGGCGTTGCCCTGCTGAGCGCCGGCGCCTGGTACGGCTACAATTACTGGACCACGGGCCGCTTCATGATCTCGACGGACGATGCCTATGTCCAGGCCGACATGGCGTTCATCTCGCCGAAGATCTCCGGCTATGTCGATCAGATCAAGGTGAGCGAGAACCAAAAGGTCAAGGCTGGCGACCCGTTGCTCGTCGTCGATGACGGCGACTACAGAATAGCCGTCGCCCAGGCCGAGGCGCAGATCGCCACGTTGAGCAAGACGCTCGACCGCATCGACGCCCAGACCGAAGCGGCGCGTGCCTCGCTGCTGCAGGCGCAGGCGCAGAAGACCGCCGACCAGGCCGCCGCCGACAATGCGGCGAAGGTCGCCGCGCGCGCCTCGCAGCTGCTCCAGACGCATGTCGGCACGCAGGCACAGCTGGATGATGCCCAGACGGCGGTCCAGCAAGCCAATGCGGCGCTGGTCGGCGCCGACGCCCAGATCGCCGCGGCGCAGGCCAATATCGGCGTGCTGCAGGCGCAGCGCGCCGAATCGGCAAGCACGCTGGCGTCGCTGCAGCTCGGCCGGGACAAGGCCGTGCGGGATCTTTCCTTCACCGTGCTGAAGGCGCCCTATGACGGCGTCGTCGGCAACCGTTCGGTCGAGCAGGGCGACCTCGTCAGCCCCGGCCAGAAGCTCGCCGTCATCGTGCCGATGGACAAGCTCTACATCGTCGCCAATTTCAAGGAGACCCAGCTCGCGCGGCTGGTTCCCGGCGAGAAGGTCAAGATCTCGGTCGATGCAACCGACGGCCAGGATTTCGAGGGAACCGTCTCGTCGCTCGCGCCGGCTTCGGGTGCTGTGTTCTCGCTGCTGCCGCCCGAGAATGCCACCGGCAACTTCACCAAGGTCGTGCAGCGCGTTCCGGTCCGCATCGACGTGCCGGCTGACGTGCTGAAGAGCGGCAGGCTGCGCGCCGGCTTGAGCGTCGTCGTCGCCGTCGACAGCCGCACCGCGCCAACCGCGTCGAACTGATCGGAAGCCGGGGAGCAATGCCATGGCAACCGCAACCCTGACAGCAGGATCACTGCCGGCGAGGCCGGCGGTGCCTGACACCATCTCGACGCGTCGCGTCATCGCCTTCCTGGCGATGGTGTTCGGCATGTTCATGGCGATCCTGGACATCCAGATCGTCTCGGCCTCGCTGTCCGAGATCCAGGCCGGCCTCAGCGCCAGCTCCGACGAGATCCCGTGGGTGCAGACGGCCTATCTGATCGCCGAGGTGGTCATGATCCCGCTGTCGGGCTTCCTCAGCCGGATGCTGTCGACGCGCGTACTGTTCACGGTCGCGGCGGCGGGCTTCACCGCCGCCAGTGCGCTGGCTGCGACCGCCACCAACATCGACCAGATGATCGTCTACCGTGCCGTCCAGGGCTTCATCGGCGGCGGCATGATCCCGAGCGTCTTTGCCGCGGCCTTCACCATCTTCCCGCCCTCGCGCCGCGCCGTCGTCTCGCCGATGATCGGCCTGGTGGCGACGCTGGCGCCGACCATCGGCCCGACCGTCGGCGGCTATATCAGCCATGCCATGTCCTGGCACTGGCTGTTCCTGGTCAATGTCGTGCCCGGCATCCTGGTGACGACCGCGGCCTGGTCGTTGATCGATTTCGACAAGCCCAATCTCAAGCTGTTCAGCAAGTTCGACTGGTGGGGCCTCGCCGGCATGGCGGCCTTCCTGGGCTGCATGGAGTATGTGCTCGAGGAAGGCCCCAACAATGACTGGCTGCAGGATCAGGCAGTGCTCATCTGCGCGGTCATCATGACCGTCGGCGCGGTGCTGTTCTTCTGGCGCGCCTTTACAGCCGAGGAGCCGATCGTCGACCTGAAGGCGTTCAGCAACATCAACTTCGCTTTCGGCTCGCTGTTTTCGTTCGTCATCGGCGTCGGCCTATATGGCCTGACCTATCTCTACCCGGTGTTCCTCGGGCGCATCCGCGGCTACGATTCGATGATGATCGGCGAGGCGCTGTTCGTCAGCGGCCTGGCCATGTTCTTCACCGCGCCCATCTCCGGCATCCTGTCGAGCAAGATGGATCTGCGGCTGATGATGATGATCGGCTTCTTCGGCTTCGCCACCGGAACCTGGTGGATGACGCATCTGACCGCCGACTGGGACTTCTATGAGTTGCTCATTCCGCAGATCCTGCGCGGCTGTTCGATGATGCTGTGCATGGTGCCGATCAACAACATCGCGCTGGGCACCTTGCCGCCCGAGCGGCTGAAGAACGCTTCGGGCCTGTTCAACCTCACCCGCAACCTCGGCGGCGCCGTCGGCCTTGCCATCATCAACACCGTGCTGATCGACCGCAACGCTTTCCACTACGCAAGGCTCTCCGAGCACGTGCAGTGGGGCAGTGCGGCCGCGCAGACCAAGCTGCAGAACATGACGCTCAACTTCGAGCAGACCGCCGGCCTCGACGCTACCAGTGCGGCGATCTCCAAGCTGTCGGGCATGGTCCAGCAGCAGGCGGCGCTGCTGTCCTTCATGGATGTGTTCTACCTGCTGACGGTGCTGTTCGCGACGCTCGGCCTGTTCACCATGCTGATCCGCAAGCCGGCCGCGGCCGGTGGTGGAGGCGGTGGCGGCCACTGATACCGAACGTGGACAGAAATTTCGGGAAGCTCCTCCAGTCCACGCCCGAAAATGCCTGACCACGCAAAAAACTCCGGGCCGCAAAGCCCGGAGTTTTTTGTTTTCGCGGTTGGATCTCGTCAGGCCGTAGCGGGCTTGAAGGTCAGTGCCACGCCATTGATGCAGTGACGCAGGCCGGTCGGCGCCGGGCCATCGTCGAAAACGTGGCCGAGATGGCCGCCGCAACGGCGGCAGTGCACCTCGGTGCGGGTCATGCCGAGCGACCGGTCTTCGGTCTTGCCGATGGCATTGGCGATCTCTTGCCAGAAGCTCGGCCAGCCGGTGCCGGAATCGAACTTCGTCTCCGACGGATAGACCGGCAGGTCACAGCCGGCGCAAGCGAAAATGCCCTTGCGGTGTTCGTTGAGCAGCGGACTGGTGCCGGGATATTCCGTGCCTTCCTTGCGCAGCACGTCGAAGGCGGCCGGCGACAGGATGGCCTTCCACTCGGCCTCGGTCTTGGTGACCTCGAACGTTTCGGCGGCCTGCGCGGCCTGTGGATTGCCCATGCGTAGCACGGCGGCCGCGGCCCCGACGACGCCGATGGCGGCAGCACCGCTCAAAAGAAAGTCGCGACGGTTCATGACCAGGTTCCTCCTGTTGTCTCTTTGCCAAACTATACCGCCACACGGAAATCAAAAGCCGGTGACGGTGGCCCCCTCGCACGAACACTCCGCGCCGTTCCACATCTGAACGTGGACGGCGCGGAGTGCGCGGTCGGTTGCGGATCACGGGAGCGAGACCATGCAATCGACGAAGAGCCCTTGCCGCAATTTCGCTCGCGGCAAGCCTGTTGTTACATCTTCGGCAAAAGAACCTTGTCGATGACGTGGATGACGCCGTTGGACTGTTCGACGTCGGCGATCGTCACATTGGCGACATTGCCGTTCTCGTCGGTCACGGTGACCTTGCCGCCGTCCGCCTTGAGCGACAGTTCGCAGCCGCCAGCCGTCTTGACCTTGTGGGTGCCGCCATCAGCCTTGGCCATCGCGGCCACATCCGCCCCCATCGCCTTGGCGCCGATGACATGGCAGGTCAGGATCTTGGTCAGCTTGTCCTTGTTCTCGGGCTTCAGCAATGTCTCGACCGTGCCGGCCGGAAGGGCTGCAAAGGCCTCGTTGGTCGGCGCGAACACGGTGAACGGACCGGCGCCCTGCAGCGTCTCGACCAGGCCGGCTGCCTTGACGGCGGCGACCAGTGTCGTGTGGTCCTTCGAGTTGACCGCATTCTCGACGATGTTCTTGCTGGCATACATGGCGGCGCCGCCAACCATCGGGTTTTCGGCGTAGGCTGCGGTGGCAAGCGCGGAAGCAGCGATCGTACCGGCAAGCAAAAGGGTGGCGAATTTACGCATGATGTCAAAACTCCTCGGGTTTTCTCTTCCCATTTTTTGGGGACGCGAGGAGATACGGAACGCAAACGCATGAGTTTCAGAATATCGGATTTTTTTGATTCTATTTGCCCGACGATGAGGTTTTGGTGAGAAGCGCTTTGCCGGCTCACAAGTTTCCGCCAGCCCACGAAAGGCGGATAGCCCTTCAGTCTTCGTGATGTTGGTGGTGTGGGGAAGCGTCGGTCAGATGCTCTTCAGATCACCCGCCGCCACCACCGGTCCGGTCGGCTGGCCGGTCGGCGAACCGCCTGCCGGCTCGAGGCTGACGGCGAGCACCGCGCCCTGGGCGAGCTTCTGCTGCGCCGCCGGCGAGACGACGATATGCGCCGTCGAGCCGACGGGGATGACGCCCATCGAGACAGGCGGGTTCTTGCCCTCGATCATCCACAGTTCGAAGTCCTTGCCGGTGGCCCGCTCACCGGAGACGTGCGACAGGCCGACCTCGTGATGCGCGGCATCATAGATGGCAAGATATTTGACATCGCTGCCATCGGCGGCCAGCGAGGCGACGAGGCGCGCCTGCGGCTGCACGACCGGCGGATTGAGGTAGGGCACGGCAATGTAGATCGCCAGCGCGGCAACCGCGGCCGCCGCGAGGCCACGCCAGAAGGCCAGGCTGGACCACAGCCCAGCACGCGCCTCGGCAGGCGCGGTCGTGGTTGATGCGAACAGCCGGCGATCGAGCGCGATCTTGACGGAAGCCGGCGGCTCGATGTCCGGATAGGCGGCGGCCAGAGGCGAAAGGCGAACCTCCCAGCCGTCGACGAGCCGCGCGAAATCCGTGTCCGCGTCGATGCGTCGGGAAACGATCTGCCGCTCTTCCGCCGACAGCACGCCGAGAACGTATTCGGCGGCGAGCAGGTCGTCGCCTCCGCGTTCCGGTCCGTTGTCTTCCGCGAGCGTCATCTTTCCAGACATTCTCTGAGTTTCAGCAGGCTGCGGCGCAGCCAGGTACGCATGGTGTTCAACGGCACGCCATGGCGCTCCGCCAGTTCGGCATAGCTTTCGCCCTTGAGATAGGCGCCCCGGACCGCCGCTGCCCGGTCCTTTTCCAGCTCATCGAGACAATGACGGATGCGTTCGGATTCGCCGCCCGCCACCACCATCGCCTCCGGCCCCGGCGCCGGATCGGCCACGTCGAGCGCGGCATCGATATCGACGGCAGGCTTGCGCCGCGCTCTTATGCGATCGATCGCATGGTTGCGCGCGATCGCCACCAGCCAGGAGATCGGGCTGAGATCGGAAACGGCAAAACGGTCCGCCTTCATCCATATCTTGACGAAGACCTCCTGTAGGGCTTCTTCGGCATCTCCCCGGTCATTCAATACACGAAGGCAGACGCCGAAAAGTTTCGCACTGGTCTGCCGGTAGAGCAGATCGAACGCGGCCCGATCCTTCATCGAAGTCCGGACGATCAGCTTGGTGATGTCCTGCGGCGTCATGCAGGCAAATTAGGGGATCGCAATGTATTTGCAACGGCGGAAATCGCCTTGTGCACGCCAAACCCTGCCGCGCTTGCCACAGGGATTCGGTCCATCGATTGCCAACCGAATCACGACTGGCTAGCTTGCCGGCTGTGACAGGGGGAGCGCGCATGTCGGTTGGGCATACACTGTGGGCGCAAGACGCAACCGGCCTTGCCGACCTGGTCCGCAAGGGCGAGGTCTCGCCGATCGAGCTGACCGAAGCGGCGATTGCACGCGCCGAGGCCACCCGTCCCGACATCAATGCCACGGCCGAGCCGCTCTATGAGGCCGCACGGGCGCGGGCGAAGACCATCGACCGCTCGTTGCCGCTGGCCGGCGTTCCCTTCGCCATCAAGGACCTCGGCATCGCCATCAAGGGCGTACCGACACATGGCGGCAGCCGCATTCCGGCATGGCTGGCCGATGTCAATTCGGTGCTGACCGATCGTTATCTTGCCGCTGGGCTCGTTCCGATCGTCACCTCGACAGCGCCGGAGCACGGGCTGCGGCTGATGACTGAATCCAAGGCCTTCGGCATCACCCGCAATCCGTGGAACACCGGTCACACCAGCGGCGGCTCGTCGGGCGGCGCGGCGGCACTGGTCGCCGCCGGCGTCGTCCCGGTGGCGCATGCCTCGGATGGCGGCGGCTCGATCCGCGTGCCTTCCGCCTGCACCGGGCTTGTCGGCCTGAAGACGTCGCGCGGCCGTATACCGCTGACGCCATTGGTGAGCGAAAGCTGGTACGGCATGGTGGTCGACCATGCCGTCACCCGCTCGGTGCGCGATTCGGCGTTGCTGCTCGACCTCACCCATGGGCCCGACCCGCTGTCGCCCTATGCGGCGCTGCCGCCGAAAGGCACATTCACTGCCGCCGCCGCGCGCGATCCCGGCAAGCTCAAGCTGGCCGTGTACCGAAAATCGCCGCTCGGCCTGCCGGTTTCGTTGGAGACGTTGAAGGCGCTGGACACGGCGGTGGCGCTTGCCCGCGAGGGCGGCCATGCGGTCGAGGAAATCGACCTGCCCTTTATCGGGCGCGATTTCATCGCCGACTTCTGCAGGACGGTTGCCTCGGCCGTCGCCGGCACGATGCGGGCCGAAGCGCTGCGCGTCGGCCGTTCGGTTGCCGGCGACATCGAACGCGCCACGCGGGTGCTTGGCCGATTGGGCGAAATGGTCTCGGCCGGCGAGACCTATGCCGGCCTGCAGCGGCTGCATGCCACCTCGCGACGCCTGATCGAGGAGACCGCGCGTTATGATGCCGTGCTGATGCCGATCATCGCCCACCCGCCGCTCGCCTGCGGCGCCATGGATCCGAAAGGCGCCGATGACCTCATCGAAAACCTGCTCGACAAGCTGCACCTCACACCCTTGTTGAGGTTGAAGCCGTTGTTCGGCCAGCTGATGGACAAGAGCCTCTGGTTCACCCATTGGCCGGCGATCCAGAATGTCAGCGGCCAGCCGTCGATCGCGCTGCCCGTCCATGTCACCGATGCCGGCCTGCCGCTCGGCATCCAGGCGGCCGGCCGTCCGGGTGACGAGGAGACGCTGCTGTCGCTTGCTGCGCAGATGGAGAAGATCTCGGGTTGGCTGGGCCGCAGGGCGCCGCTGAAGGTGCCATCGTGATGACGACGTCGTGAGGCGTTCGAATATGACAGCAATGCCATTTGCGGGCCGCCGCAATTCCCGCTAAGACGCCGCCGTTCTTTCCAAGTGCATGTCGCCCAAAAGTGCTTGGCGGTTTTGGAGCAACGACATGCATAAACCAAGTGCATGTCGCCCAAAAGTGCCTAGCGGTTTTGGGACAGCGGCATGCACAAACCAGAAGCCGGGAACCACGCCGATGACGGAGATCACCGCCACCGCCGAAATGCAGGCCGCCCTGCTTTCGCGGGCGCTGCCCTACATGCAGCGCTACGAGAACAAGACGGTCGTGGTGAAATATGGCGGCCACGCCATGGGCGATATCGAGCTCGGCAAGGCCTTCGCCCGCGACATCGCGCTGTTGAAGCAGTCCGGCGTCAATCCGATCGTCGTTCATGGCGGTGGTCCGCAGATCGGCGCCATGCTGGCCAAGATGGGTATCGAATCCAAGTTCGAGGGCGGCCTGCGCGTCACCGACCAGAAGACGGTGGAGATCGTCGAGATGGTGCTGGCCGGCTCGATCAACAAGGAGATCGTGGCGCTGATCAACGCCGAGGGCGAATGGGCGATCGGCCTGTGCGGCAAGGACGGCAACATGGTGTTCGCCGAAAAGGCGCGCAAGACGATGATCGATCCGGACTCCAACATCGAGCGCGTGCTCGATCTCGGCTTCGTCGGCGAGCCGGTCGAGGTCGACCGCACTCTGCTCGACCTTCTGGCGCGCTCCGAGATGATCCCGGTGCTGGCACCGGTGGCGCCTGGCCGCGACGGCCACACCTACAACATCAATGCCGACACCTTCGCCGGCGCCATTGCCGGCGCCTGCAAGGCGACGCGCCTGCTGTTCCTCACTGATGTGCCGGGCGTGCTCGACAAGAACAAGAACCTGATCGACGAGCTGACCGTCGCCGAGGCCAAGGCGCTGATCAAGGACGGCACGGTGTCGGGCGGCATGATCCCCAAGGTCGAAACCTGTATCGAGGCGATCGAGCGCGGCGTCGAAGGCGTCGTCATCCTCAACGGCAAGACGCCGCATGCGGTGCTGCTCGAACTGTTCACCGAGCATGGCGCCGGCACGCTGATCGTTCCCTGAGGTGCATTGATATTCAGGCGATGCCGGCCTGCAAACGGGGGCTTTCTCCACTTCCGGTGCTCACGGACCAGAACGTCCGCTGCGCTCCGGTTTTGGAAAGCCACCGTTTTCGGCTCGTCCTGACCTGAATCTCAACACACCTTCACCGAGCGCGGTAACAGTCAGGGACTCGGCGAAATCATGATCCCGCATGATGTCAGCTTTCGCGCTGATCGTTGAACGGTCATGGATTCCTCTTCCGCGTCCTGCGGCGCGCCCCAGAACTCGGCGAGGGTCGGGCCGTTCTGCACCCGGCGGTCGCGGGCCAGAAAGCCCCAGACCTCGCGGAACCAGACGCGGCGGCCCATTTGCGTGTACCAGCGCATCGAGTGCCGCTGCTCGGGATCCTTGTGGAACAGGATGCGGGCCAGTGCCTTCGGCCGCGACTGCACCGCCAGCTCGATCAGCTTGACGCTGAAGAACAGCATCCACGGCTTCAGCCTGGTCATGTGCAACACCTGGTGCTTGTAGTCCCACAGCCGGGCATCCCTTTGGATCACCTTGCGATCCCGCGCGATCCTGAAGAACGGTGTCCAGCGGTGTGGCGTCACATAAAGCGCCTGGATCTGGTCCGGGTCATAGGCGATGAGCTGGCGAAAGCCGCGCCACAGATCACGAAAGCCTTCATCCTCGAAGCCGGCCACCCAGGTCGCCATCGACAGGATGCCATGGAGGCGCAGCAGCCTTATCGCCTCGCGGTCGGATGAGGTGCTGCCGCCCTTGCGGATCAATTGGAGCGTCTGTTCGTCGGTGTTTTCCATGCCGAGCAGCCAGCGGATGATGCCGGCCTTGCGGTAGAGATGCAGGATGTCGGCGTCGCGCACGATGTCGTCGGCGCGGGTCGATCCGACGATCAGCACCGGCACGTTCTGCGCAATCATGGCATCGAGAAAGGCCCGCCAGGCCTTCTTCGAAACCGTCGGGTTCTCATCGGCGAGGTTGATCAGCTCGACGCCGTGTTCCCGGTGCAGCCAGGCGATCTCCTTGGCGAATTTCACCGGATCGCGATGCCGCCAGCGGGTCCAGAAGCCGCGCTGGCCGCAATAGTTGCACAGATGCGGACAGCCGCGCGAGAACTGCATGACCACGGCACGCTTGCCGCCCCAATAGCTGTAACGGCTGAGGTCGATCAGCTCCCAGCCGACGCGGTAGGCGTCGAGTTCCGAAATGGTCATTGCCGGTTGCGTCGCGAAGGGACGGCGCAGATCGTCGCGAAAGGCGATGCCGGCCACGCTCGCCGGCGGCTGGTGCATCTCCAGCGCCTCGACCAGCGCCACGACGGTCGCCTCGCCCTCGCCACGCACGATGAAGTCGAAGACTTCCGTCGCCGTGAGGATGTCGCGCCAGTGATAGGTCGGGAAGACGCCGCCATAGATGATGATGGTCGCCGGTTCGCGCTCCTTGATCATGCGCGCGATGAGCAGGGCGGTCGGATGCGCCGAGGTCGAGCCGGAATGGCCGATCAGGACGAAGTCGGGGCAGCCGTCGAGCGCGTTGCGCACCACCATATCGAGCGGCATCGGCCCGAATTCGGCATCGACGAGCCGCACCTCATGGCCGGCGTCGATCAGCGGGCCGCCGAGCGCCAGGAGGCCGAGCGGCGGCAGGTGATCGTCCGGCACGCGGCTGCCGATGGCGGTGTGCGGCGGATTGATCAGGACGATTTTCATGGCGGACCTCCTGGAGAGTTGGTCCGCGCATGCTGGCCGGCGATGTGGACGCGCGCTTGGCCGGTTTCAGCAGTTTGCGTGCAGCTTTTCCGCAGGAATGCGGAGCAGCGTCATCGCCTGAGATGGGCGAGCGGCACGTGGCCGGGGCCCTTGATGTTCTGCAGCACCAGCTGCGTGTGGACGTCGCGCACGCCGTCGAGCCGCATCAGCCGGTGCATGACGAAGGCGTTGAGCTCGTCGACCGACGGCACCATGACATGCAGCAGGAAATCATGGTCGCCGGTCATCGTCCAGCACGAGGACACCTCGTCCATGCGCTGCACGGCGGCAATGAAGGTTTCGGGCGAGCCGTCGCTGTGGCTGACAAGGCGAACCTGGATGAACACCTCGACCATCAGGCCGACCGCCCGGCGGCTGATCACCGCCGCAAAGCCCTTGATGATGCCGGCATCCTGCAGCGCTTCGAAACGCCGCGCGCAGGGCGTCGTCGACAGGCCGATCTCTTGCGCCAGCTCGGAGACGGGCTTGCGTCCGTCGCGTTGCAGCACATCGAGCATCTTGATCTCGAAATCATCGAATTGAGGCATTTTCACTCCGTGTTGACACTAATTGAGTGGATGTTATCTCGAATATTCCGTTGGAGCCATCATCAAAACCGATTTGCCTCGGCAGATCCGGTTAGCCTCATGGCACCATTCGCCACTCATGATTTGCGAGGAGAAAAACCATGACGACGATGAGCGTTGCCGAATACGCCCGCGATTGCGCGGAGCAAGGGTTGCGCGGCGACTATTCGGTCTGCCGTGCCGACTTCACCGTGGCGCAGGGTTACGATTACAGCGCCGAGGAACAGGCGGTATGGCGCACGCTGTGCGACCGCCAGACCAAACTGACGCGCAAGCTCGCCCACCACTCCTATCTCGACGGTGTCGAAAAGCTCGGCCTTCTCGACCGTATTCCCGACTTCGAAGAGGTCAGCGCCAAGCTGCGCGAGCTGACCGGCTGGGAGATCGTCGCCGTGCCGGGTCTCATTCCTGCGGCACCCTTCTTCGACCATCTCGCCAACCGCCGCTTCCCGGTCACCAACTGGCTGCGCACCAGGCAGGAACTCGACTACATCGTCGAGCCGGACATGTTCCATGACTTCTTCGGCCACGTGCCGGTGTTGTCGCAGCCGGTGTTCGCCGACTTCATGCAGATGTATGGCAAGAAGGCCGGCGACATCATTGCGCTGGGTGGCGACGAGATGATCACCCGGCTCTATTGGTACACGGCCGAATATGGCCTGATGCAGGAGAGCGGCCAGCCGCTGAAGGCCTTTGGCGCCGGCCTGATGTCGTCCTTTACCGAGTTGCAGTTTGCCGTCGAAAGCAAGGATGCCCACCACGTGCCCTTCGACCTCGAAACGGTGATGCGCACCGGCTACGAGATCGACAAGTTCCAGCGCGCCTATTTCGTGCTGCCGTCCTTCGATGCGTTGCGCGATGCCTTCCAGACCGCCGATTTCGCGGCGATCGTCGCGCGCCGAAAGGGCCAGCCGGCACTCGACCCGGCGACGGTCTAGCTTTTCGCGTGTCGCGATCTCTCGCCCTCAAATGGGGCGAGAGGCATCGGCACCCCTATCGCCCGTTTGGAGTGTCCGGCCCCTCGGCCTTCAGTCGCGCCAGCTGGTCGCGCTGCAGGTCGAGCGCGGCGTTGACGAAGCGCGATATGGTGGCGAGTTCGGCGTCGCTGAAGGTGGCGATGACCTTTTCGCCTTCCCGCGCGATGGCGCCGTAATAGCGCGCCGACAGTTCCCGTGTCGCCTCGGTCGCCTCTATCACCACCTTGCGCCTGTCTTCCAGACTGCGCGTGCGCGTCAGCAGGCCGCGCGCTTCCAGCCGGTCGATCAGCGCCGTCACCGCGGCCGGCGTCAGCCCGGTCGCGGTCGCGACCGCGCCGGCCGATTGCGGGCCGCCATGGAGCAGCCCGATGCAATGGCGTTCGGCCATGTTCAGCCCGAGCCTCGCCCCCACCGCCTCGTCATAGGCCTGCGTCGCGTCCTGCCACTGCATGATCGCCAGGCCGATAGCGCTCGCCGTCTCGTCGCGATTCTCGCTTGACGATTTTATTTCGATCATCTAACTATCAATCTGTCTAACATTTAGACTGTAACAGCAATATGCGGCTCCGGCTCGGACAAGGCAAGAGCGAGCCGCCGACCAGGAGTGGAAAATGAGCTTGATTCAACAGCGGCAGCCCCTCTCGCATGAGGACGAATTCAAATACGCCAAGCTGGCGATGGAATGGTACGGCTGGGGCTCCCCCATCGGCCTTGGCATTCTGCTTGTGGCGCTGGCCGCCGCCGCCGTGCTGCTGCGCATCGCCGTCTACGGTTTTTGAAACCATGGCGGGTTTCTGCCGGTGCCGTCATCGGCGCCGGCAGGCATGACGTTGCAATGGTACGGACGAGCCTGCCGCCGAAAGCCGCTCAGACGGCGACCACCTTGCTCAGATGTTCGCCCAGCCGGCAGGCCAGCGCGGTAATCGTCGTCGTCGGGTTGGCTTGACCGGATGTGCAGAACACCGAGGAGCCGCCGACATAGAGATTGTCCATGCCGTGCACCTTGCAGTTGGCGTCCACCACACTCTTGGTGATGTCGGTGCCCATGCGCGTGCCACCCATGTGATGGTGGCCCGCTGTCTCCTCGTCGGTCGGATAATCCTCGCCATTGGCAATCCAGTCGATCAGACGAACACGACCGAGATCCTTCTCGATGAGGGTCGTGCCGAACAGCTTCAGGCCTTCGACAAGCGTGCGGCGTTCCAGCTCCGATTTCTTCCAGTGCAGCTCGATGCGCGGCACGCCGGCATGGTCGACATCGGTCTTTGACAGTTCGATCTGGTTGGAGGCCAGCGGCGCCTGTTCCCAGGCAACATAAAGCTGGGCCGCGCAGCGCAGATTCTGGCTGAGCTGATAGGCGACCCACTCGGCCATGTCGGGCGCCGTGCAGGCGAGGTCGGCGATCACGTGCTTGATCCCGGCATAAGGCGTCTCGATCAGCCTGATGCCGAAATTCATGATCTGCAGGCGCTCCATGGCGGCCAGCGTCGGCGAGAAGAAGGCCTCGTTGACGGCATCGACCTCGAACTCGCCATAGTCGGCCAGGATGGCATTGCCGCCCTCGAAGGTCGGGTGTTCCATCCAGTAGCGGCCAAGCGCCGCCGCATTCGGCACGACGCCGCCATTCGAGCGCTGGTTCGACCATAGAAGCAGCCGCGAATTCTCCAGCCCGCCGGTGCAGACGATGAAATAGTCGGCGCTGAACGAGCCGGCATCCTGCCCGTTCGACCATAGCCTGGCGCCTGTCACTCGCTTGCCGTCGCCGGCAAGCTCGGTGGCATAGGTGTTGAGCACCACCGCGATGTTCCTGCTCTTGTCGAGCTCGTCGGCGAATTTTTCGGCAAAACGCACCGCCGGGCTCTTGATCAGCTGCACCCAGCGAATGTCGTCCGAGATCGGCACGTCCGGCCGGAAATCGGGAAGTTCGAGGATGTCGTGCACCTCAGGCAAATAGGGTTCGATATCGGCGCGGCGGATCGGCCAGCCGGTATCGGGTGCCCAGGCCTTTGGCTCGAAATCCTGTTTGTCGAGGACGCGGCACCAGCCGGCCCAGTGGTTCGAGCTGCCGCCCATGAAGCGCAGCCGGGTGATGTCGAGATCGAAATAGAAATCACCGACCGTGGTGCCACGATAGAAATCTTGCGACTCGTCGCTGAACTCCCGTGAGCCCGCCTCCAGCACGACGACCGGAATGCCGGCGGCGCCAAGCTTGCGGGCAATGGTGGTGCCGGCCGGACCGGAGCCGAGGATGCAGACCTTGGGCTTGAAGTTGGTGGCGCGATACCCCTCGTAGCTGTCGAAGATCATGCCAGGTCGCTCCGCTTCAGGATCCAGCCATTGACCTCCACGATTTCATTCGGGTCGGCGTGGGATGGATCGCTGTCGGAAGCGTTGGCATCAGGCAGCTTGCGGAACAGCGACAGGGCAGGCAGTGCGATCAGCGCCTGCACGATGCTGCGGCGCGACATTTTCTTGAAGAAACTCATGACAGGTCTCTCGATGGGGGCCTCGACTGCGCATGGCAGTCCCTGAACGGCACATGCCCTGAAGGAAAAGCCAATTTCGTGCCAAGCTTGCCCGCAGATCAGCGAAAAACCGGGTAAACGGTGCAACCGAATGCAAACAGGGTTAGAAATTCGTTAACAGGCTGGTTGTACCGGATCGGGGACCAATCACGCCGCCGCGGAGATATCCGTGTCGAGGATCGTCAGATTGCGGCCCCCGTGCTTGGCCTGGTAAAGGCGCCGGTCAGCGGCACGCATCAGGTCCGATACGTTGGCCTCCGCGCCACACACGGTGCCGCCGATGCTGACAGTGAGCGGAATGGTCCGCTCGTCGATGGGCCGGAACCGGATCAGTTCGACTTCGCGGCGGATGCGCTCGGCGACGCGCTTGGCCTCCTGTTCGGTGGCGCCGACCAGGAAGGCGCCGAACTCCTCGCCGCCGATGCGGCCGAGCACATCGCCGCTGCGCACGCCACGCTCGATCGCGCTGGCGATCAAAAGCAACGCGTCATCGCCGGTCAGGTGGCCAAAGCTGTCGTTGATCCTCTTGAAATGGTCGGCGTCGATGATCAGCAACGCGCCGCGATCGGACTTGCGCCTGGAGCCGTCGAGTGCGGCAAAGAAACTCTCCCGGTTGAGCATGCCGGTCATGTCGTCGCGGCTCGCCTTTTCCTCCAGGCGGCGATGCGCGGCGGCGAGCTGGGCGTGCGCCCGGGCGAGATCGCGATGCGCGTTCTTCAGCCTGTCGCTCTGCCAGAATGTGCTGGCGCCGGCGATCCAGGCAATGACGAGCGGGCAAACCGTCGAGGTCAGCCAGATCGTCCGGTTGATGGGGAATCCCATCGCCGGAACGATGATCAGCGTCAGCAGGAGAGAGGCGGCGACGGAGGCGAAGGCGATCGCGGCGGACTTCAGAAATATACGACTCATCGCTTGCTCCCACAGGATTGTCTCTCTGCCAGCAAGCCCTGAAGGCCACCTTTCCCGGATGTCTAAAATTTGAATCGTGACGGCATTTTCTGCCCTTTCGACGCGCATAGGTTGTGGATAAAGTCGCTTTCAGAACGTCCGTTTCATGCCATAAGGATCGCATGACAACGCTCCCCGATCCCGCCCGCTTCGCCCACGTCACCGACTGGGTGTTCGACCTCGACAACACGCTCTATCCGCACCATTCGAATCTGTTCTCGCAGATCGACGTCAAGATGACCGCGTATGTCGGCGAGCTCCTGGCGCTGCCGCGCGACGAGGCGCGCAAGTTGCAAAAGGAGCTCTACCGCGAATACGGCACGACGCTGAACGGGCTGATGACGCGCCACGGCATCGACCCCGACGATTTCCTCGAGAAGGTGCATGACATCGACTATTCATGGCTGGTGCCCGATCCCGTTCTCGGCACCGCCATCCGCCAGCTTCCGGGCCGCAAGTTCATCTTCACCAATGGCGACCGCAAGCACGCCGAACGCACGGCGCGCCAGCTCGGCATCCTCGACCATTTCGACGATATCTTCGACATCGTCGCCGCCGGGCTCAATCCCAAGCCGGCGCGCCAGACCTACGAGAAGTTCGCCGAGCTGCACGCCGTCACCGGCCACAATGCGGTGATGTTCGAGGATCTTGCCCGCAACCTTTCGGTGCCGAAGTCGCTGGGCATGACCACCGTGCTCGTGGTGCCGCGCAATTTCGAGCCGACCTTTTCCGAAATCTGGGAGCGCGATCCTGCCCAGGAAGACGATGTCGATTTCGTCACCGACGATCTCGCCGGCTTCCTGACGGCGATCGTCGAGGTCACTGCCTGAAGCTTGTCGATATTCAGGTGATGCCGGCCTGCAAAGGCCCCCGCCACACTCTCACAGATTGTAGAAGCGGCTGATGATGCCCCAGGCCTCGTCGGCGGTGTCGACGAAATCGATGATGTCCTGATCGCCCGGGCTGATCGTGCCCTGTTCGGCGAGGAAGTCGAGGTCGATCGCCCGTTTCCAGAAGGATTTGCCGAACAGGATCACCGGCACGCGCTCCATGCGACCGGTCTGGATCAGGGTCAGCGTCTCGAAGAACTCGTCCATCGTGCCGAAGCCGCCGGGAAACACCGCCACGGCCTTGGCGCGCATGACGAAATGCATCTTGCGGATGGCGAAATAGTGGAAGTTGAAGCAGAGCTCCGGCGTCACATAGGCGTTCGGCGCCTGCTCGTGCGGCAGCACGATGTTGAGGCCGATCGACGGCGCACCGACATCGTCGGCGCCACGGTTGCCGGCTTCCATCACGCCGGGCCCGCCGCCGGTCACCACGACATACTCGCGGTAGTATGAAGCAGCCGACTGCTGCGAGCAGAGGCGGGCGAATTTGCGCGCCTCCTCGTAGTATTTGCTGTTTTCCTCGAGGTTCTTCTTCTGCGTCTCGTTCTTGGCCGCCCAGGCCGCGCCACCGGGCTCTGGCAGGCGCGCGCCGCCGAACAGGATCACCGTCGATCGGATGCCGCGCTCGGCAAGGATCATTTCCGGTTTCAAGAGTTCGAGCTGCAGCCTGACCGCGCGCAGTTCGCGCCGCGTCATGAAGTCGGGATCGTTCCACGCCAGCCGGTATGTCTCGGCCCGCGTCTGCGGTGTGTCCGGCACGCTTCTTGACCGCTCCAGATCCTCATCCGAATGCGGCAGCGGCGTCCATCCCGCCTTTTCCATAGGAGTCATAGTTGCGTTACCCGTCCAGTTCTTCACTTGCGCCGTCCCATGACGCAGCCGCGATTGACCCTCACCAGGGCTTCACTTAAGCAGGTTCCGCAAAAGTGTCCTGCGGTTTTGCGACAAGAACCTGTTACAGGCAAAGACCTGGGCAGGCGAAGCATGCTCAGGGTCCGCGCGACTTTCGAAACAGGTTAAGGCGCAGCCCCTTAACAGCTTGGTAATGGAGCGAATTCATGTCGAACGCCGATCTGGCAAGCCTCGAAAAGACCATCGAGAAGGCCTTCGAGGAACGCGACACGATTTCGACGGCAACCCGCGGCGAGACGCGCGACGCCATCCAGTCGGCGCTCGACCTGCTCGACCGCGGCACAGCCCGCGTCGCCGAGCGCCAGGCCGATGGCAAGTGGCATGTCAACCAGTGGCTGAAGAAGGCGGTGCTGTTGTCCTTCCGGCTCAACCCGATGGAGATCATCAAGGGCGGTCCCGGCCAGGCCGTGTGGTGGGACAAGGTGGCGTCGAAGTTCGACGGCTGGAGCGCCGTCGATTTCGAGAAGGCGGGCTTCCGCGCCGTGCCGGGATCGATCGTGCGCCACTCGGCCTATGTCGCGCCGGGCGCCGTGCTGATGCCGTCCTTCGTCAATGTCGGCGCCTATGTCGACTCAGGCACCATGATCGACACCTGGGTCGGGGTCGGTTCCTGCGCCCAGATCGGCAAGAACGTGCATCTGTCGGGTGGCGTCGGCATCGGCGGCGTGCTGGAGCCGATGCAGGCCGGCCCGACCATCATCGAGGACAACTGCTTCATCGGCGCGCGCTCCGAAGTGGTCGAGGGCTGCATCGTGCGCGAAGGCTCGGTGCTCGGCATGGGCGTCTTCATCGGCCAGTCGACCAAGATCGTCGACCGCGCCACCGGCGAGGTCTTTTATGGCGAGGTGCCGGCCAATTCCGTCGTCGTCGCCGGCTCGCTGCCGGGCAAGCCCCTGCCCAATGGTGAGCCCGGCCCCAGCCTCTATTGCGCCGTCATCGTCAAGCGGGTCGACGCCAGGACCCGCTCCAAGACCTCGATCAACGAATTGCTGCGCGATTGATCTTTGCGGAAAGCGAGTGCACCTTCCGCCGGCGCGACAATCGGTCGCGCTGGTTCAACATGGAGGGGTGACATGGACTGGAAATATCTGCTGACGAGTTTTGACGGCCGCATCAATCGGGCCAAGTTCTGGGCCGGCATCGGCGTATTCATCGTTATCGGCATTGTTGCCTTCATTCTCGACGCGATTCTCGGCACGCGTTTCACCACCGCCAGTGGCGGCCAGGTCGGCATCATCGGCATCCTCGTCGCGCTGGCATCGATCTATTTCGCGATTGCTCTCTATGCCAAACGCTGGCACGACCGGAACAAGTCGGGCTGGTGGACGCTGATCGGCCTCGTACCCGTCATCGGCGGCATCTGGCTGCTGGTCGAACTGGGCATTCTCGAAGGCACCAGGGGTGCCAATCAATACGGACCGGACCCGCTTGCCTGACAGATCAAATCTCACCTGGCTTTTCTTCAAAACCTCGGGCCGCGTCAGCCGCGCGGCCTATTTTCTTGGCGGGTTGCTCGTCGCCATCATCCAGGCATTTCCGCTCTATCGCTTCACGCTGGTGCCGGAAGGCTCGGCGGAGAGCAACATGTGGTCGTTCATCTTCTTCATCGCCTTCATCGCCTCGCTGTGGTCGAACATCGTGCTGGCGGTGAAGCGGCTGCACGACCTCGACAAGCCGGGCATTGCCGCGCTGATCCTGTTCGTGCCGGTCGTCTCCATCGTCGCCTTCCTTGTGTTGTGCCTGTTTCCAGGGCAGCCTGGGCCCAACCGCTATGGCCGGCGCACCAACGAGCCGGCCGAATCGTGAGGCTCGATCGGACATCTCGCCATGCGCTACCGCACGCTTGATCCGAAACTGATCGTCGAAACCGCCGAACGGCTGGAAGAGCGGATCGCCGACCGTTTTCCCGAAGCCGGACTGCGCGGCGTTGCCGCCGAACTGGTGTCGCTGTCGCGCGATCTGGCCAAGGCGGCGAAGGCGCTCGAAGCGCCGATCTGGTGGCTGCGCGGGCTCATCATCGCCGCCGTCGTCGCCGGCGCGCTGATCTTTCTGTTTGTCGGCACCATCCTGCCGCTCATTCACATTTCCCAGACCGACGATGCGGTGCAGTCGGTGCAAGGCATCGAGGCCACGATCAACATGATCATCCTCGCCGTGCTCGGTTTCCTGGCGTTGATCCGCACCGAGGAGCGGATCAAGCGCAAGCAGGTGTTTCGCCAGCTGCACGGTCTCAGATCGCTGATCCACGTCATCGACATGCATCAGCTGACCAAGGATCCGGCGGCGCTGTCGGCCAATTTCAAGCCGACCGAACATTCGCCGGCCCGCATCACCAACGCCGCCGACCTTGCCCGCTACCTCGACTACTGCTCGGAGATGCTGTCGATCACGGGCAAGATCGCCGCGTTGTTCGCGCAATCGGTCAATGACGATGTGGTCATTGACGGCGTCAACGACATCGAGAACCTGGCGTCCAACCTGTCGCGCAAGATCTGGCAGAAGATCACCCTGATCGACGGTCGTCTGGCCGCGCGTTGACCTGTTCCGGCGTCAGGCCGGGTGGTCCTCGTTTTTTCTGCTCGGCCGTGCGCACCAGCGCCGCGACCCGTTTTGTCAGGGGCGCCGATGTGCCCGCCTTTTCAGCCAGCCGCAGGATCGCGCCCTGCAGGTCGTCGATCTCCGTTGGGCGGCCGCGTTGCAGATCGTCCCACATCGACGAGCGCGCCTCGGGGGCGATGGCGAGCATGCGTCGCACCACGAGCCTGAACAGCCAGTCCGGCAGCCGCAGCACCTTCGGCAGCAGTGCTGGCCGCAGGCCGGCGATCCGCGCCGGCGCGATGCCCGACGCGTTCATTGCCTGCAGCGCCTCGTCGATCTGGCCGGCCAGGATCAGGCGCCAGCGACGGTCGGCGAGTTCGCTCGCCAGCGGCAGGCCCGACAACGCGACCAGCGCGTTGTTGAGGTTCATCAGCAGCTTGCCCCACAGCACGGCCTGCATGTCGCCATGGGCTTCGACCGCAAGCCCTTCGACGCCGAGGAGGCCGATCAGGCCGGCGTCGCCGTCCTCGACCATCACCTTGCCGTCGCTGGCGCGATGCACGCGCAGCGGCAACTCGCCGTCCGGCGACTGCACGACATTGAACGGCACCATGCCGGCCAGCACCGTTCGCCCGTCGAGCCCGGCACGCAGCCTGTCGGCATTGTCGACCCCGTTCTGCAGGCTGACCACGACGGCATCAGGATGGGCATGGGCCTTGATGAGGGCGGCCATCTCCGTGGTAGCACCGCTCTTGACCGTGACCAGGATCACATCTGCCTTCGGCAAGGCGACGGCCGGATCGGTGGTGACGACAAGTGCTTCCGGCTTGAGCGAGCGGTCGTGGCCATCGAGGTCGCTGACCCGCAATCCGCCTTGCCGCAATGCCGCCTCGACGCGCGGCCGGGCCAGCAGAATCACCCGGCGTCCAGCGAGCGCCAGGCAGCCGCCGGCATAGCAGCCAATGCTGCCGGCCCCGGCAATGACGATTGTCTTGTCCCCTTCTGCCATCCTGTCGCTCCCCCCGGGGCCCACAACTATACGACATGAAAACCATAATGTCGGCGGTATCGTCGGCCATGGGGCTGGCCCCTATGTCTGGCCGTGACAGGCCTTCCGCTTTCGACTATCGCTTTTGCCATGACGCTGCCGACCGATCCCGCCGAAAACCTCGCCGCCCTTATCCGTTGTGCCTCGGTGACGCCCGCCGAGGGCGGCGCGCTGAGCGCGCTGGAAACCATGCTGAAGCCGCTCGGCTTCCTGGTTGATCGGCCGGTGTTTTCTGAAGGTGGCACGCCCGATATCGAGAACCTCTATGCGCGGCGGTCCGGCAACGGCCCGCATCTGATGTTCGCCGGCCATACCGACGTGGTGCCGGTCGGCGACGAAGCCGCCTGGATGCATCCGCCTTTCGCCGCCGAGATCGCCAATGGCGAGATGTATGGCCGTGGCGCGGTCGACATGAAGGGCGGCATTGCCTGTTTCATCGCCGCCGTGGCGCGCCATGTCGAGACAAATGGCGGTCCGAAAGGGTCGGTCTCGCTGCTGATCACCGGCGACGAGGAAGGCCCGGCCATCAACGGCACGGTCAAGCTGCTCGAATGGGCGGCTTCCAAGGGCGAGAAGTGGGATGCCTCGATCGTCGGCGAGCCGACCAACCCGGATGCGCTTGGCGACATGATCAAGATCGGCCGGCGCGGCTCCATGTCGGGCGACATCACCGTCAATGGCCGCCAGGGCCATGCCGCCTATCCGCAGCTTGCCGATAATCCGGTGCGCGGACTGATGAGCCTTGTCGACGCCTTGCTGCATCCCGTCTTCGACAAGGGAACGAAGGATTTCCAGCCGACCAACCTGGAAGTCACCTCCATCGATGTCGGCAACCCGGCCACCAATGTCATTCCAGCGAAAGCGACCGCCACCTTCAACATTCGCTTCAACGACACCTGGACGGCCGAGACGGTCCAGGCGGAAATCCACAATCGCCTCGACCAGGCGGCTCGTCGCAACAAGTACCGGGCCGGCAAGAAAACGCCCGTCGACTACGACCTCGTCTGGCGCGATCGGCCCAGCCATGTCTTTCTGACCCGCGACGACAGGCTGATCGAGACGCTGAGCGGTTCGGTCAAGGCGGTGGTCGGCAGAAAGCCGGCGCTGTCCACCTCCGGCGGCACCTCGGACGCGCGCTTCATCAAGGACTATTGCCCGGTGGTCGAGTTCGGCCTGGTCGGCAAGACCATGCACATGGTCGACGAACGCGTCGCCATTGCCGATCTCGAAACGCTGACACAAATCTACCAGCGCTTCATCGACGACTGGTTCGGACAGGGCTGAGCAGCATGCTTTCGGCGGACGAGACCCAAGCTTCGCTGACCGGCGCCTGGCGCCTGATGCTCGGCAAGGTCGACGGATTGCGTCTGCTCGACCTGTCGGCCGACGGTTTCTGGAACTCCTTTTTCGCCATCGTCGTTGCCGCACCGGCGCTGATCGTCGGTTGGGTCGGCATTGCCAACGAGATCGGCGATCCCGATGCGTTCGCGGGGCGCTTCGGCATGCTGGTGCGCCTGGCAACGGTCGATATCGGCTCCTGGGTGCTGCCGCTGGTCGCCCTTGCCCTGGTCGCGCGGCGTGCCGGCATCGGCGGCCGCTTCGTCCACTATGTCGTGGCCAGCAACTGGGCCTCGGCCATCACCGCCTGGCTGATGCTGCCCTCGGCGCTGATCAGGCTTTTCCTGACCTCCGCAAGCCAGATCTCGAGCCTTGTGTCGCTGCTGTTGTTCGCACTGTCGATGGCGCTGACCTGGCGCATGACCAATGCCACAATCGGCAAGGGTGCCGCGGTCGGCACCGCCGTTTTCGTCGGCATGTTCATCGCCTCGCTGATGGTGCTGTTCGGGCTGCAGATGCTGCTCGGCATCACCGTTCCGGGTGACGTCTAGGCCTGGGCCACCGCCGCATCAGGTGTCCATGACATTTCTGCGCGATCCAGCCGAGGCAACGCGTCGGGTGCCGAGATCGCGGATATCGACCCGTCCGGGTGAACCCGGCCTGGCATTCGCGTGCCCACCAAAATCTCGTCGGCGCCATTCGGACAGAGCCGCAATCCCGACTTGCCGCAGCCGAAAGGGCTGAGAAGGCTCGTGATTTGAGACGTTTGCCCGACCCTACGGGATGAAGGGCACTGCCGTGCACGGTGCCCATCATGGCGGCTTCCGTATTGCGAGCGCTCACTCCCTGGAAAGTCTTCCATCGAATGCTTTGCGCCAGATCAATGATGAAGTGTGGACTCCAGAGTATATTTATCATGACAAGATTATGACAGTGCTTCGATCTCCGTTAATAAGCCGGCTTCTGATTTCGGTACACTTTGGTAGGCGGACAACGAGGCAGGAACACAACAATGTATCATTGTGTAGGATGGATGGCTGATAGATGGAAAAAGTGGATGTTGTCGCCGCGCTCGGCCAATCGAAACTGCTGCTGCCGGCCCGGATCACCGGCGCGCTTGCGGCCAATGACCGGCTGAAATTCGCACTGACCGCGCTTCAGGCCGCGGCTGCCCATGCCGCGGATGGCGCGGCTCCGCTATCCAACCTGCGTCGCGACTATGCGGCCGCCCATATCAACGCGCCGTGGCTCATGGAGATGCAGGCGACGGCCTGGCTGGAGGGCGGGACGTTGCATCTTGCCGACCTGGCACGACTTGGCAAGCTGCTCGGGGAGGATATCCGCCTGATGGCCCGGCCGCTGGAAGGCAGCGCGGATGCCGACCACAAGGCGCAAATCGCGCGGGTCGATCATTGGTGCGACTGGCTGGACCAGTTGAATGCGGGCGTGCTCGACGACGCCCAAATGCTCGCGCTGACGGGCGGGAAGCGGGGTGAGAGCGATACGTTCCACATTCTGGTGATGGATCTGCACAAGAGCCTGAACCGACTGGCGGTCGATATGTCGGACGATACGGTCGACGGTGCCCATGTCTGGCAGCTCGATGCCGACGACCGCCCTCGCGTCGCTGCCTTCATGCGCGGGCTGAACCGCACGCGCAGGCTCAAATTCGACCATCCCGGCCTCGACACGGCGGCGACGCGCGACGGGGCGCGGTTGCTCATCCAGAACGACATCGGCACCAACGACGTGCATGTGCTGGTGATCCAGATGGAGGGTTTTTCGATCACGCTCACCTATTCGGACCTGCACGAGCGGCGCTTTGCCTTCTTCCAGGGCCTTCTGTCGGAGATTGGAGCGCAATGGTCGGACGTCGGCGCGCGGCGCAGCGCCGGTCTGAACTCGGGCGCCGACTACGTCGTCGGCACGGCGCGCTTCAATTGCGCCGATCTCGCGGCGGCCGACGCGGCCCTTGAGGGGCTGGGCGCGCGCATCGTCTTCCTGATCGATTGGAACCGGGCACGCAAGCGGCTGAACCGGCTTGTCGCCAAGCCACTTTCCATCGCGGTGCTGACAGAGGCAGCCGATCGCGAGGCAGGCCATATGGGCTGGCTCATGGCCGGGGCCGATCAACTGGTCTTCGACGCGATGGAAGCGCTGTCGCCCGACCATTTCCGGATCGGCGACCGGTTGGACAGCGTGCTGGGAGCGGCCGAGGCGCAGGATTTCCTGACCGAGGCGCTCGTGCTTTCCTCCCATGCCATGCAGGTGGACCAGACCGTCGCCCTGATCGCCGACCAGATCCGGCTGCTGCTGTCGCGCCATGTCCGCCGTCACCGGGACGAGTTCGCGCTGCTCGGCGAGCACGCCGCCTTCTGCCACGCCTTGGCCGAAGGCATACGCGATGCGCTGGCCTATGGCCACGAAACGGACGTCAAGGCCGCTCGAAAGCTGTCGGAGCGCGCCAAGATCTGGGAACGCAAGGCCGATCATCTGGTGATGCGCCTGCGCGACCAGGCCGCGGGCAACGCGCGCTGGCTGCCCTTCCTGCAGCTGATCGAATGCGCCGACGATGCGGCGGATGCGCTGGAGGAGGCCGTTTTCATCCTGTCGCTGATCGCCGAGGACAATCACCATGGCTGGAGCGACGAATTGCGCACCGCGCTGCGCCGGCTGGCCGACAAGGTGCTTGAGGCGGCACAGGACCATGTCAAGGCGCTCGCCATCGCGCGCACGCTCAACGAAGCGAGCCTCGCGCAGGACCAGGATGACTTTCTGGCCGCCTGCTGGCGGGTGGTCGATGCCGAAAAGGCGTGCGATGTGCTGACGCGCGAGATCAGGCGCCTGTTCGTGCGCAATGTCTCGGACGCGGCCACGCTCAGCCTCGGCACTGATTTCGCGGCCGCGCTGGAAGCATCGACCGACGCGCTGCTGCACACGGGCTACGCGATGCGCGGCCTCGTCCTCACCCGGGTCGGCGCCGGCAACCAGGGGAGGCGAGCGTGAGCGGCGCATCGACGAGCACTCCGCCAGACGGTTCGGCTGAGCTTGGTCTGATCGTGGCCGGCAAGCCGCTGGAAAAAGCGGCTTCGCCCGAGACAATGGGCTTCAAGGCGTACAACCTTGCACGGATGGCGGCGCTCGGGCTGAACGTGCCGCCGGCCTTCGTGCTGGGCACCGGCTTCTGCGCCCATCCAGAGACGGCAACACCCGCACTCTGGCACGATGCACTCGTCCGGCTCGAGGCCGCGACCGGCCTTGGCTTTGGCGATCCGCGCCGACCGCTTCTGTTGTCGGTCCGCTCCGGAGCGCCGGTATCGATGCCGGGAATGATGGAGACGCTGCTCAATATCGGCCTGACCGAGGCGACGCTGCCGGGACTGATCCGGTCGACCGGCAATCCGCGGCTGGCGTGGGACGCCTATCGCCGCCTGATCGCCGGTTACGGCGAGGTGGTGGCGGGTGTCAACGCGGCCGACTTCGAGGCCGATCTCGACGCCGTGCGGCTGGGCGAGGAAGAGCGTATGCTCGACTTCGCCGCGCTGCGCGATCTCGCGCAACGGCACCTCGAGACCTATCGGCGGTCGGCGGGCGAAGCCTTCCCACAGGACGCGGTCGTGCAGCTGCAAGCGGCGATCGCGGCAGTGTTCCGGTCCTGGTCGAGCCCCAAGGCCGTCGCCTACCGCGAGATGCGCGGATTGAGCCATGGCATGGGCACGGCGGTGACGGTCCAGCGCATGGTGTTCGGCAATGCCGGCGGGTTGTCCGGGGCCGGTGTCGGCTTCACTCGAAACCCCAGCGACGGCAATCCCGCCCCCTGGGTCGATTTCCTGTTCAATGCGCAGGGCGAGGATGTGGTCAGCGGCCGGCGCAGCGCGCAGGGTCACGACCGGTTGGCGGCGATCGCGCCGCGCGTCTGGGAGGAACTGGTCGAGGCGGCGACGGCGCTCGAGCGGCATTTTGGCGACATGCAGGATTTCGAGTTCACGATCGAGGACGGAAAGCTCTTCCTGCTTCAAACCCGCGAAGGCAAGCGTACGCCGCAGGCTGCCGCCCGGATCGCCCTCGACATGGCGGAGGAAGGGTTGATCGACCGGGAAACCGCCTGCCTTCGCACCGCCGGCCTCGACGCCGCGGCGCTGACGACGCGCATCATCGTGGCCGAGGACGGCGCGGCGCCGACGGTGCTCGGCCATGCCGCGACCGCCTCTAGCGGAGTTGTCAGCGGCGTGGTTGCCCTCAACGATGCACAGGTCGCGGCGCTTGAGACGGAAGGCAAACCGGCGATCCTCGCACGGCAGAACGCCGAGACCGGTGACATTGCACTGCTCGAGCGCGTGCAGGGCCTGCTCACCCGGCACGGCGCGCGTACGTCCCATGCGGCCGTGGTGGCGCGGCAGCTTGGCAAGGTCTGCCTCGTCGGCTGCGAGGCAATGCGTATCGACGAATCGAGTGACCGGATCGGTTTCGGTGACACATGGCTCGATCCCGGAGGGGTGATCACCCTTGACGGCAACAGCGGCACGATTTTCGCGGGCGCATCGCGCACCGCCGAGCAGGTGCCGGCGGAATTGCTGCAGCGGCTCGACCGACTGCACGCGACAAGGGATGAAAGAAAGTCTGGCCCTGCATCAACCGGTCTGTGTCTCGCCTGATTTGGTCGATCGTGACATTCTCGCCCTTGGCAGGCATCGGACGGATTGCCGGGCCAAACGTATCAGCAGTCGCGCCGGCCTGCGATTGGGACCTCGGAGGCCTATGGTGTTGGCACAGGAAGTGGAACGCAAGCTCGCGTTGACGCCCGAGGCGGCCGACGGCTGATCGGGTAGGACGTGATCCTCACCGATACCGCCGTCGCTCAGCTTTGGTCGGTCTCCGGATAGTCGACGCCGACGAGAAACAGCCCATCGGGCGGCGCCACCTGGCCGCAGGCGGCGCGGTCGCGCGCCTCGAGCGCGGCTTTCAGGTCGGCAACGGTCCATCCACCTTCGCCGACGCGCTTGAGCGAGCCGACCATCGAGCGCACCTGGTTGTGCAGGAAGGAGCGCGCCGAAGCCTTCACCTCGATCAGGTCACCGCGCCGGCTCACGTCAAGCTGCTCCAGCGTCCTGATCGGGCTGTTGGCCTGGCATTGTGTCGAGCGGAAGGTGGTGAAGTCATGCCGCCCAAGCAGGACTTTTGCCGCCTCGTGCATGGCATCGGCGTCGAGCCGCTTCGGCACCCACCACATCTTGCCCTTGTCGAGCGCCGCCGGCGCGCGGCGGTTGACGATGCGATAGATGTAGTGGCGGCCCGTCGCCGAGAAGCGCGCGTCGAACCCGTCCGCAACCGCCGCCGCTTTGAGGACGGCGATACGGTCGCCGGCCATCTGCAGATGCGCGTTGACGGCGTCGCGCACCTTGTCGTTTGGCCATGCCTTGACGAGATCGACATGCGCCACCTGGCCGGTGGCGTGAACGCCGGCATCGGTGCGGCCGGCACCGCGCAGGGAAACCTGCTCGCCGCAGAATTTCTCGATCGCCAGTTCGATCGCCTGCTGCACCGAAGGCTGGTTGGCCTGGCGCTGCCAGCCAGCGTAGAGGCTGCCGTCATATTCGATGTCGAGGCGAAAACGCGGCATGCTAGGGCATGATGCCGAAAAGTGTGAAGCGGTTTTCGGACGACATCATGCTCTTTCTCGTTGGGTTAGAGGCGGATTCAGATTTCAGGTCGATTCGACCTGAAATCATCCGGCTCCAGGGCCGTTGCCGTTTACGCGGCGAGTGCCGAGCCGAAGGCCGAGGCGTAGACCAGCCTGCCGGCTTCCGGCGCCTCGCCCCAAGCCAGCGCCTGCAGCGCCTCGCCCTGGTACTCGCTCTCGAAGTTTTCGGCGCGTGCGTGGCTGTAGCCGAAACGGCTGTAATAGGCCGGATCGCCCAGCACCACGGCCAGCGTCTCGCCGGCATCCCTGAGGCGGATATGCGCCTCGCGGATCAGCGCGCCGCCGATGCCGCTGCCATGGAACGAAGGCTCCACCGCCAACGGTGCCAGCGCCACGGCCGCAAAGCTTTTGCCGCCATTGCGGACGAACAGCCGGGAAAACAGGATGTGGCCGACAACCTGGCCGTCCTCTTCCGCCACCAGTTCGGCAACGGCGTCGCCACCGGTCACCAGCGCGTCGACCAGCCCGGCCTCCGCCTGCTGGCCGAAAGCGTGTTCCTCGACGAGGCGGATGGCCTCGCGATCCCGCGGCGTCGCCGCGCGTATCGACATCATGCTCATGAGAATTTCATTCCTTTTTCGATCTTGGCCCCGCGCAGGAATTCCGACGCGGCAGCGGGCCTTCCGCCCGCCCGTTGAACTTCGACCAGCCTGATCGCGCCTGCCCCGCAGGCGACCGTCAGCCGGTCATCGAGAATTCCTCCCGACTCGCCCGCGCCTTGCGTAAGCACCGAGCGAAGCAGTTTCAGCCGCTCCGGGCGGCCGCCAATTTCAATCTCGGACCACGCACCGGGGAAGGGCGACAGGCCACGAATGTGATTGTGGACCTCGGTCGCCGAGCGATTCCAGTCCACGCGAGTCTCCGATTTATCGATTTTCTTGGCGTAGGTCACCCCTTCCACCGCTTGGGGGGCAAATATCAGGGTGTTCCTTTCCAGCCGCGCCAGTGCTTCCACCATGAGTGCGGCACCAACGCCCATCAACCGGTCATGCAGGTCGCCGGCCGTCATATCGGGTTCGATGGCACATTTTTCAACCATTCCCACCGGCCCGGTGTCGAGCCCTTCTTCCATGCGCATCACCATCATGCCGGTTTCGCGGTCGCCGGCCATGATGGCGCGCTGGATGGGTGCGGCCCCGCGCCAGCGCGGCAACAGCGATGCATGGCCGTTGATGCAGCCGAGCCGCGGCGCCTCAAGAACCGCCTTCGGCAGCAGCAAACCGTAGGCGACGACCACGGCGACATCGGCCCGCAGGGCGCGGAGAGCGGCCTGCTCGGCCTCACCCTTGAGCGACACCGGCGTACGGACCTCGACGCCAAGCCGCTCCGCCTCGCGCTGCACCGGTGACGGCGTCAGCTCCAGCCCGCGCCGTCCGGCGGCGCGCGGCGGTTGCGTATAGACGGCCGATATCTCATGTCCGGCCTCGCCGATCGCGCGCAGCGTCGGGACCGAAAACTCCGGCGTGCCCATGAAGATGACGCGAAGGGGCATTCCCCTATCCCACCAGCTTGCCCGGCGCCTTGTCCCTGGCGAGCTTCTTGAATTTCTTCACCACCATGTCGCGCTTCAGCTTCGAGATGTGGTCGATGAACAGCACGCCGTTGAGGTGGTCGATCTCGTGCTGCAGGCAGGTCGCCATCAGCCCCTCGGCTTCGATCTCCTGCAGTTTGCCGTCGCGGTCGAGATACCTGACCCGCACCGCCGCCGGACGTTCGACCTCGGCGTAGTAGTCCGGGATCGACAGGCAGCCTTCCTCGTAGACGGAGCGCGCGTCGGCGCTCTCCAGGATTTCCGGGTTGATGACGACGTGCGGCGCCGGTGTTTCGTCTTCCTTGGCGAGATCGATCACCAGCATGCGCAGCGGTTCGCCGATCTGGATCGCCGCCAGCCCGATGCCGGGCGCGTCATACATGGTCTCCAGCATGTCGTCGGCTAATTTGCGCAAGGGCGCGTCGACGCGCTCCACCAGCTTGGAAACCTGGCGCAGGATGGGGTCGGGAAGGATGATGAGCGGCTTGATAGGCATGGCGTTCCACGTAAGACGTCCAGCGAAAAGCGTCAACCGGGGCGCCTGGTTCGCGTTCACGTTTTGATCTGTGCCGACATGCCGAATCATCTATGCTGTCCACATGAATGACCTGACATCAATCCTTTCGGAGCCCGTCGCCCGGCTTGGCGCCACCACGATCACGCTCGGCCATGCGCTGGCTTTCGCCGTATTGCTGTTTCTTGGCCTGTTCGTGGCGCTCGTCATCGCGCTGTGGCGGTCGGCCAAGGCGCGCGCCGTGGCAGCCGCGGAAGCAGCCGACCATGCCCGCGACGCCGAGGCGCGGATGGCCGGCATATTGCAGAGCCAGGCCGAGATGCAGGGCCGCATGGGCGCCATCGCCGAGGTGTTCGGGGCACGGCAGGCGGAACTGACGCAGTCGATCGGCCAGCGTCTCGATGCCATGACCGGCCGCCTCGGCCAGACCATGACCGAGCAGACCAAATCCACGCATGAGAGCCTGGCCAAATTGCAGGAGCGGCTGGCGATCATCGATGTCGCGCAAGGCAACATCCAGTCGCTCGCCGGTCAGGTCGTGCAGTTGCAGGCGATCCTCTCCAACAAGCAGACGCGCGGCGCCTTCGGCCAGTCGCGCATGGAGGCGATCGTTGCCGACGGCCTGCCGCATGGCGCTTACGAATTCCAGGCGACCCTGTCCAACGGCAGCCGGCCCGATTGCCTGGTCAAGATGCCGAACGGCGCGCCGTCGCTTGCCATCGATGCCAAATTCCCGCTGGAGGCCTGGAATGCCATCCGCGCCGCCGATGGCGTCGAACTGCAGAAGGCCGCCTCGCAGGCCTTCCGCCGCGACATCGAGATCCATGTCCGCGACATATCGGAAAAATACCTGATCCAGGGCGAGACGCAGGACACCGCCTTCATGTTCGTGCCGTCGGAATCGGTGTTTGCCGAGATCCACGAGAATTTCGAGGCGATCGTCCACAAGGCACACCGCGCTCGCATCGTCATCGTTTCGCCGTCACTGCTGATGCTGTCGATCCAGGTCATCCAGGCGATCCTCAAGGACGCCCGCATGCGCGAACAGGCGCACCTGATCCAGGGCGAAGTCATCCGGCTGATGGAGGATGTCGCGCGTGTCGACGAGCGGGTGCGCAAATTGCAGGTCCATTTCGGCCAGTCGGCCAAGGACATCGACGATATCCTCGTCTCGACGTCGAAGGTGACCAAGCGCGGCCAGAAGATCGAGGCGCTGGAGTTCGGCGTGCAGCCTGCGGAAGACGGCACGGGCGCGGCTTCGTCGGCACCCCTCGCGAAAGCCGAAGGCGGCGCTCGCGTCGCCGATTCGAAGACCGGACAGCTCAGGCTGAGGGTTGTCGAAGGCGACGACTGAGCGGCGCTACTGCTCCTCCACGATGGTCATGCCTTGAAATTCCGGCAGCCAATGCAGCGCCGAGCGGTGCCATTTCTGCTGTGTAGGGATCAAATCCTCGCGTTGCCGCGCGGTTCCCACTCGAATTCCATAGACCTTTGGACCATCTCCGACCGACGTGGCGTAAAGGTGCGAACCGCAGTCGGCGCAAAAGGCCTGGGCGCGCTTGGCGCCGCTCGCCCCGGTCTTGGTATAGATTTTCGGCGTACCCTTGGTGATCCGGTAATGATTCTCGGGCGCCGGAACCGTCACGCGAAAGGCCGTGCCGGTGAGTTGCTGGCAATCCGTGCAGTGGCAGATCGAGGTCTTTTCCGGGTCGACCTCCGCCTCGTAAGCAATAGCGCCGCAATGGCATCCGCCGTCGATCTTCATCGCCGCTCCTCCAAAATCCACCCTATGGATCATAGCGGGCCAAGGCTGCGAGGCAACGGCACCGCGCTAGAGCATGATCCCGAAAAGTGGAATCCGGTTTTCGGGAAAGATCATGCTCAAACCAAGAGATAGAGCCCCATCCCGATTCCATCGGGATGGAACAGGCTCTAGTCCAGAGCCGGATCGGCTGCGGATGTGATCAGTTTGCGCCGTTGTTCCCAGGTGCCCGTGGTCTGCGGCTTGACGAACAGCCGCATGATCTCCGGCATCTCTGTCTTCAGCCGTTTCTCGAGGCGCTCGACACAGGCTTCGATCTCCGGCGCCGTCAGATGATCCTCGAATTCGATGCTCAGGCCAGCGACGATTTCCTCCGGGCCGATATGGACGCTCAATATGCCGTTCGCCCGCTGCACCGCCGGATCTTGCTGAGCGATGGCCAAAACCCTCCTCTGCACTTCTGGCGAGGCCGGCTCGCCGAGCAGCAGTCCCTTGCTTTCACGCGCCAGGAAGATCGCCGTCGCGCCAAGGATCAGGGCAATGCCGATCGAGGCGGCGCCGTCGAGCCGCGGCATCTCGAGGAGCTCCGCCGCCAGGATGCCGGCAAAGGCGACGATCAGGCCGAGCAGGGCGGCGCTATCCTCGAACAGCACCGTGTAGACGCTTGGATCCTTGCTCGCTTGCACGGCCTGCAGCCAGCCCTGTTTGCCCTTCTGCTGGCGGAACGCCTTCAGCGCCACCAGCCAGGAGCTGCCTTCGAACAGGAAGGACAGGCCGAGAACGATATAGTTCACCTTGGCGTTGGCGACCGGTTCGGGCGCCATGATATGAATGACGCCTTCGTAGAAAGACACGCCGGCGCCGAGCGCGAAGACGAGAAGGGCGACGATGAAACTCCAGAAGTAGAGTTCGCGGCCATGGCCGAGCGGATGCTTCGGGTCGGCAGGGCGGGCGGCACGGTGCATGCCGTAGAGCAGCAGCCCGCCATTGCCGGTGTCGACCAGCGAGTGCACGCCTTCCGACAGCATCGCCGAACTGCCGGTGAAGAAGGCGGCGGCGAACTTGGTCAGCGCGATGGCGAGATTGCCGGCAAGCGCCGCGTAGATGACCCTTTTCGATCCGCCATGACCGGCCATCGTGTGTTGTCCTGTTGGAGCTCCGAGCTTAGCGGAGCCCCTGTCGAAGCTCCACAGCCATCAACAACGCACGAACCGGCCAGTCGTTCAGGGTAGTTGCCTACTCGACGATCTCGTCGGTCCACACCTTGAAGCCGGCGAGCGTGCCCGGCCCGAAGATATGGGTCAGCGGCACGTCGGCGGCGTCACGGCCGGAGGCGATGAGGACGCGGCCGATGCGCGGCGAATTGTTGCGCGGGTCGAAGACATGCCAGCGGCCACCGAGATAGACCTCCATCCAGGCGGCGAAATCCATGCTCGACCAGGGCTTTGGCATACCGATGTCGCTGATGTAGCCGGTGCAGTAGCGCGTCGGGATGTTGAGCGCCCGGCAGAAGGTAACGGCAAGGTGGGCGAAGTCGCGGCACACACCGCTCTGCTCGCGATAGGCCTCCGCCGCGGTGCGCGTCGGCCGCGCATTGCCGTAACTGAAGACGATATGATTGTGGACGAAGTCGCAGACCGCCTGCACGCGCGGGATGCCGAGTTGCGTGTGGCCAAACAACCGCCACGCCTCGCTCGCCAGCAGGTCGCTCTCGCAAAAACGGCTGGGCAGCAGGAACAGCAGCGTGTCCGACGGCAGGTCGCGCACCTCGTGCTGCCAGGCCATCAGGTCGCCCATCTCGAAGGTGCCGGGGTCGCGGATCACGGCGTCGGTGCCGAAAGTGAAGCGTCCGGGCGGGGCGACGAACCGGTTGCACCAGTTGCCGAAGCTGTCGCGATAGCTTTCGATCGGCACTGGTGGGTTGGAGGTCAGGAAATCCGGCCGCTCGAGATCGGATGCGCGGGAATAGTGGACATTCAGCATCGCGATGAGCGGCGTTTCCTGCGGAAAGTCGAAGCTCATCTCGCAGCCGATGTGGATTCGCATTGTTGTCCTGACCAGCCTGCCCTGTCAGTCGCCCGGGCGAAAACCCAAGCTGATGCTGCAGTGCGACAAACAGCATGGCATGGTCCGAACCGCTTTACGAGGGGAAAACCGGTTGACAGCGGAGGGCCGGCGCAAACGAGCGGCAGCAGCCCCTTGCAGTCGGGCGGTTCTCTTGTTTCACTTCGCTTCCCACAATCGGAGGAACGAATCATGGCTAAAGGTGCGATGAAGGCAGGCAAGGAAGCCCGCAAGCCGAAGAAGGACGCCAAGAAGCCCGCCCCGGCTCCGGCCCTGAAGGCGCCGCCGGTCAAGGCGATGAAGCTCAAGGACAAGTAAGTCCGGCCAATCCGCTTTGGACAGGATGACGGCCGGCAACATTGTCATGTCGCCGGCCGTTGTTGATCGGGCACGCGAAATTCCCATATTGGCGTGGCGGGGACGACCTCGCGCTCCCCCGAAATCAGGCCGGGACGCCCCGCCATTCCTTGATCGAGCATCGGTCCGATGCTCGGATGGAGCGTTGCCGATGTCGTGGATCTTGCTGTTTTTTGCCGGCCTGTTCGAGATCGGCTGGGCAATCGGCCTCAAATACACCGACGGTTTCTCGAAGCTGGTCCCGACTGTCCTGACGGTGGCTTCGATGATCGTCAGCCTCACCCTGCTCGGCCTGGCGCTCAAGGTGCTGCCCGTCGGTACCGCCTATGCGGTATGGACCGGCATCGGCACTGTCGGTACCGCACTGCTCGGCATCTGGCTGCTCGGTGAGCCGGCCACCGCGATCAGGCTGGCCTGCATCGCGCTCATCGTCTGCGGCATCATGGGGTTGAAGTTCGCGGCGTGAGCCCCTTCAAGGCAAACGCTTTCAGGGCCGCTGCAAGGCGACCCTGATCCCAAGTCAATTCGGCGCTTGGCCGTGAAGGCGCTAGCGGGCGGAGAAGCCCGGAGGCGTTCTGCCGGTGCGCTGCTTGCGCGCCGCGTAACGCGCGTCGCGCTTGGCCTTGCGTTCGGCTTCGTCGGCCAGCAAACGGGCGATGCGCTCGTTTTCTTCGGCTTCCCGAATCTTGGCCTCCGCCTGTGCCGCTTCTTCGGCCGCGATACGTGCCGCTTCAGCCGCTGCCTCGCGCTCGGCCTTCTCGACCGCCTCGCGTGCCAGCTTTTCCTGCTTCAGCCTTGCCTTCTCGGCCTCGCGTATCTGGCGCGCCTCGAGGATTGCCTTGCGTTCGGCCTGTCGTGCCTGCACCGCAGGGTCATCTGCCGCCGGCTTTGACTTGAAGCGCTCCAGAAGCGCCTTCTTTGCCTCGTTCGCGGCATTGCGCCGCTCGAAAATATCTTTTTCCCTGTAGATAGCCAAGTCCACTTCCCTGAAGTCAATTCGCGAGGCTTACATACGCGCGAATGCCAAGAGTTCAAGCGCCAAATCGGTATGCCAGCCATGAAATTCTGGGTTGTTGCAGCCGGGAGACGGCTTTTTGGCCCAACCGGGACATGCACTGTTCACCGTCCGCCCCTCTGGCGACGAAGGGGGCCGATCGCTACCTCTACTCCGAAAAGCCCAACATCAGGATGACATGACATGGAACTCGGTCTCTATACCTTCGCCGACGTCAGCCCACAGCCGGGCCCCGGCGCCATCGGCCCGCATGAGCGGCTGCGAAATCTGATCGAGGAGGTCGAACTGGCCGATCAGGTCGGCCTCGACGTCTTCGGTCTCGGCGAGCATCACCGGCCCGATTATGCCGCCTCGGCGCCGGTGGTGGCGCTGGCCGCGGCCGCCGAGCGCTCGAAGCGCATCAAGCTGACCAGCGCGGTCACCGTCTTGTCCTCCGATGATCCGGTTCGCGTCTTCCAGCAGTTTGCCACGCTCGACCTTCTGTCGAGCGGCCGCGCCGAGATCATGGCCGGGCGCGGCTCGTTCATCGAATCCTTCCCGCTGTTCGGCTACAATCTGGAGGACTATGACGAGCTGTTCGCCGAGAAGCTCGACCTGTTGCTCGCCATCCGCGATCAGGTGAAGGTCACCTGGTCCGGCAATCTGCGTACGCCGATCAACGACCGCGGCGTCTATCCCCGGCCGTTCCAGGACAGGCTGCCGGTCTGGATCGCCATTGGCGGCACGCCGCAGTCGGCGGCGAGGGCCGGCGCGCTCGGGCTGCCGCTGGCGCTCGCCATCATTGGCGGCGAGCCGGCGCGCTTCGCGCCGCTGTTCGACCTTTACCGTGAGGCCGCCAGGCGTGCCGGCAGTGATCCGGCGGGCCTCGCCACCAGCATCAACGTGCACGGGTTCATCGCCGAAACCACGGAGCAGGCGGCCGATGATTTCTATGGCCCCCAGGCGGAGGTGATGAACCGCATCGGCCGCGAGCGCGGCTGGGGCCCGACGTCGCGGGCGCATTTCGACCAGTCGCGCAGTCCCACCGGCGCACTGTTCGTCGGCAATCCAGAGCAGGTGGCCGAGAAGATCGTCGCCCAGCACAAGATTTTCGGCAACGATCGCTTCCTGCTGCAGATGGCGATCGGCGTCATGCCGCACGCCAAGATCATGAAGGCGATCGAACTCTACGGCACCAGGGTGGCGCCGATCGTGCGCAAGGAAACGGCGAAATCCGCGCCGGCCGTGACAGCGCCTGCCGTATAAACCGACGGCAGGACCCTCATCGCGGGGCAATGCCGGCTAACGGAACCTTGATGCCGCGTCGGCGTTTTCCGTCGACGGACTGCACCAATTGCGGTGCGCCGCCGAGGGACCACGATGAAAGCCGAACCCGCCGCTTCGGGCGCAGGCGTTGCCGATGAGCCGGATCCGCGCGTCGAGGCACGCGCGGACACGCATCTGATGCGTTCGCTGCTCGTCGGCATCTTCGTGTTCATGACCGTCTATGCGCTTTACTTCGCCCGCGCCTTCTTCATGCCGGTGATCCTGGCTTTCCTGCTGGCCTTGACGCTGACGCCGATCGTCCGGCTGCTGCGCAAGCGCGGCATTCCCGAAGTGGTTTCGGCGACCCTTCTGGTGCTGCTGTCGATCTGCGTCTTCGCCAGCGCCGGCTACCTGCTCAGCGGCCCGGTCATCGACCTCCTCAACAACACCTCGTCGATCGGCCAGCAGCTCACCGAGCGGCTGGCACAATTGCGGCGTCCGCTCGAGCGGATCATGCAGATCTCGCACCAGGTCGAACAGATGACCCAGACCTCGCAGGAGCCGGGCATACAGAAAGTGGCGGTGGCGCAATCCGGCATCCTGTCGGCGGCCGCCAGCAACATCCTGTCGGCGGGGACAAGCCTCACCATCATCTTCGTGCTGTCGCTGTTCCTGCTCGCCTCCGGCACGATGTTCTACGAGAAGATCATCCAGTCCTTCGCCAGCCTCAGCGAAAAGAAGCGGGCGCTGCGCGTCGTCTATGACGTCGAGCGCGAAATCTCGCATTACCTGCTCACCGTCGCCATCATCAATGTCGGCCTCGGCACCGTCATAGGACTCGGCCTGTGGGCGCTCGGCATGCCCAATCCGCTGGTCTGGGGCGTGGCCGCGGCGCTGCTCAACTTCCTGCCCTATGTCGGAGCATTGATGACCATCGTGCTTGTCGCGATCATGGCGCTGATCAGCTTCGACACCATCTCCTATGCGCTGCTGGCGCCGGCCTTCGTGTTGTTGTGCGATATCGTCGAAGGCCAGTTCGTCACACCCATGGTGGTCGGCCGGCGCCTCGAGATCAACGCCGTGGCGATCTTCATTGCCATCGCCTTCTGGTCATGGCTGTGGGGCTTCGTCGGCGCCTTGATGGCGGTGCCGCTGCTGGTCGTCATCAAGGTGTTCTGCGATCATTTCGACGGGCTCAGCCATGTCGGCAATTTTCTCGCCGCGCAGCAGACCGTGGTGGTTGTGGAGGAACCGACCGAGGAGGGCGGCAAGGCCTCCGCATAATCGGCGGCCCGTGTTTGCGGCACCCGGATCGAATGCCTATATCCGGCCAGTCAATGCCGGTGCCTGCCTCATGAGCGATGCTTCCTTCGATCTCGACGCCTATCTCACGCGCATCGGCTATGCCGGTTCGAGGGATGCGTCGCTGGACACGCTCAAGGCGCTGCATCTCATGCATCCGCAGGCCATCCCCTTCGAGAACATCGATCCGTTCCTCGGCAGGCCGGTTCGGCTCGACCTCGCCTCGTTGCAGGACAAGATCGTCGCCGGCGGTCGCGGCGGCTATTGCTTCGAGCACAATCTGCTTTTTATGCATGCGCTGAGGGCACTCGGCTTTCAGGTCAGCGGCCTTGCCGCGCGGGTGCTTTGGGGCCAGCGCGAAGACGCCATCACCGCGCGCGGCCACATGCTGCTGAGCGTCGAACTCGACGGCCGCACCGTCATCGCCGATGTCGGTTTCGGCGGCCTGACCTTGACCGCGCCGCTGCTGCTCGAGCCGGGCCGCGAACAGACGACCCCGCACGAGACCTTCCGCATCGTCGAGACGGACGATCATTTTCGACTGCAGGCCGCCATCGGCGGCGACTGGCGCTCGCTCTACCGCTTCGACCTGCAGCCGCAATATGAGGTCGACTATTCCGTCACCAACTACTTCCTGTCGACCCACCCGACATCGCATTTCCTCTCTTCGATCCTCGCCGCGCGCGCCCTGCCGGACAAACGTTACGCACTGCGCGGCAATCGCCTGTCGATCCACCACATTGGCGGCCGCAGCGAGCAGAAGGAAATAGCCACTGAAGCCGAACTCGCCGACACGCTGCAGGGCCAACTCGGCATCGTCATTCCCGACCGCGCCGCCTTCGAAGCAAGGCTGCGCGAAAAGAACATCGTGGAGATCAACGCATGACAGACCTTTCCGTCCTCGACCTGTCGCCGATCGTCGAAGGCAGCGATGCCTCGCAGTCGCTCGCCAACTCGCTCGATCTTGCCCGCCATGCCGAGCGATTGGGCTACAAGCGCTACTGGCTGGCCGAGCATCACAACATGCCGGGCATTGCCAGCGCGGCGACCGCGGTCGTCATCGCCCATGTCGCCGGTGGCACCAGGACCATTCGCGTCGGCGCCGGCGGCATCATGCTGCCCAACCATTCGCCGCTGGTCATTGCCGAACAGTTCGGCACGCTGGCCGCCTTGCATCCGGGCCGCATCGATCTCGGCCTTGGCCGGGCGCCCGGCACCGACATGGGCACTGCGCGGGCGCTGCGCCGCAACCTCGAGGCCGGGGTCGACAATTTCCCACAGGACGTCGTCGAACTGATGGGTTATTTCCAGCCGGCCGAGGAAGGCCAGCGCATCCGCGCCGTGCCAGGCGAGGGCCAGAACGTGCCGATCTGGATTCTCGGCTCCAGCCTCTACGGCGCCCAACTCGCCGCCATGCTTGGCCTGCCCTATGCGTTCGCCTCGCATTTCGCGCCGGCGGAACTGGACAATGCGCTGGATATCTACCGCTCGCGCTTCCAGCCGTCGGACCAGCTCGACAAGCCGCATGTCATGCTCGGCCTCAACGTCTTTGCCGCGCCCACCGATGCCGAGGCGCGATTGCTGTTCACTTCGTTGCAGCAGGCCTTCGTCAATCTGCGCACCGGCAGGCCCGGAAGACTGCCGCCGCCGGTCGAGAACTATGACCGCGATCTCGATCCGATGGCCAGGACCATGCTTGACCAGGCGCTGTCCTGCGCCGTCGTGGGTTCCCCGGAAACGGTCAGGCAAGGCATCGATGCCTTTGTCCGCCGCACCGGCGCCGATGAGCTGATGGTCACCGCGCAGATCTTCGATCATGCGGCTCGGGTGCGGTCGTTCGAGATCCTGGCCGAAGCCCACAAATCGCTGTCGCAGGCGGCCTGAAATTTATCGGCCGCCAAGCGCTTTTGCGGACATCGATGCTCTGCTAAGTGCGGTGCATCCATAGGCAAGAGCGAGCTTTCCGGTGACATATGATCTCGACGCACGCATGCAATTCGCCATCGATCTGGCGCGGCGGGCCGGCGAACTCGGCCTGAAATACTTCCGCGACCTCGACAGCCTGACCATCGAGAGCAAGGGTCATCAGGACCTCGTCTCGCAAGCGGATCGCGAGGTCGAACTGTTCATCCGCGCCGCCATTGCCAAGGACTATCCGCAAGACGGCATCGTCGGCGAGGAACATGCCTCGGTCGCCGGCTCGACCGGCGATGTCTGGGTCATCGACCCGATCGACGGCACCGCCAATTTCGTGCGCGGCATCCCGGCATGGTGCGTGGTGATCGCTTGCGCCAGGGACGGAGAGACGGTGGTTGGCGTCATCCACGAGCCGTCGACCGGCGAGACCTTCCACGGCAGGCTCGGCGGCGGCGCCTTCGTCAATGGCAAGACGATCAAGACAAGCGCGGCCACCAGCCTGGCAGAAGGATCTGTCGGGACCGGATTCTCAAACCGGGCGGAAACCGGACATGTCGCCGTGCTGATCCGCATGCTCCTCGCCGATGGCGGCGTCTTCTTCCGCAACGCGTCCGGTGCCTTGATGCTTGCCTATGTCGCTGCCGGCCGGCTGCTCGGCTATGTCGAAGAGCACATGAACGCCTGGGATTGCCTGGCCGGCATGCTTTTGATCGAGGAGGCCGGCGGCAAAATCGTCAAGCCCGATCCGAAGACGGTGCTGCAGAGCGGAACGCTGGTGATATCGGGGGGCAAGGGTGTCTTTTGGAAGCTGCAGGAGCTTTGTTCGGAGGCGTTCAAGCTCTGATCCTGATCCAGCGTGCTCAACCTGGAATGAAATCGATCACTGCCGCTCAGGCCAGTTTGGCCAGCAGCTTCATGAAGGTGGCGATCTCCTTGGCCGAGAGCGGCGCCAGCGTCTCCTGGGTGATCTCGCGGGCCAGCGGGATCAGGCGCTCGACCGCGTCGCGGCCCTCCGCCGTCAGATTGACCAGCAGCCGCCTTTTGTCGACCTCATGCTTGGAGAGCTCGACCAGGCCGCGCGCCTTCAGCCGGTCGATGACACCCTTCACCGTCGCCGCATCCATGGCGATCAGCGTGCCGAGCTGGTTCTGCGAGGTCTCGCCGACGTCGCGCAGTTTGGCCAGCGCCGCGAATTGCGGCGGCGTCAGATCGGCGATACGCGCGGCGAAGATCGAGA
Organism: Mesorhizobium sp. Mes31; assembly: GCF_024519675.1. Taxonomy (NCBI): domain Bacteria; kingdom Pseudomonadati; phylum Pseudomonadota; class Alphaproteobacteria; order Hyphomicrobiales; family Phyllobacteriaceae; genus Mesorhizobium; species Mesorhizobium sp. Mes31. The sequence goes on from NZ_JALJRL010000011.1 coordinate 102,865, forward strand.
CATGGCGCTGATGCGCCTTGCGCAGGATGAAGCCGACCTGCTCCTGCAGGCGATAGTCATTTTCGTCGGGCTCTTCGGCCTCGACCAGTTTGAGCAGATTGTCCTCGCCGCTCACCGCAGCCCGTCCCAGGCCTTGATATCCTTGGCCGCCAGGCCGCCCATGCGGTCGTGCACGCGCGGGCCGCAGGTCATGGCGAGGCAGAACAGGATCTCGTCGGGGCGCGGCCCATCGCTGATGCCGACTTCCATGGCATCGAAATGGCTGCGCACATAGGCGGCGTTGATGTGGCCGAGCGGCACGTCGAGTCGCGAGCCGAAGGCGCCGACCTTCTTCGCCGACGGCACGATCGCCTTGGCGTCGCCGAGCCGCTCGCGCATGGCGTAGCCGCCCGGCACATGCCACAGCGCGCCGTGCTCCAGCTCGCCTGATGTGCCGACAATGGCGCCCTTGCCGTAACCATCGATCTGTTTCGCGTCGCCGCCCAAGGCGGCGATCAGCCGGTCTGCGAGCAGCAGCCCGAGCGGCTTCAGGTCATCCATGGCGCTCTGCAAGTCCTCGACATAGCGCCCGGCGAACGGGTTCTTGACCAATGCCATCGCGGCGGCGCGCCGGCGCGGCACCTTGGCCGCTGGCCCGCCATCGTGAAAGATCTCTTCGGTCAGAACCGCGATCTTGCGGATCGGAAACTCAGGCATGGGCAACTTCCTTCCCTGGGATTTTGTTGGGCGCGGCAAGCGCAACCGAGCCACTGATGCGGGCCTCACCGCCAAGAAACAGCGCCGATCCGGCTATCAGCCCGCGCCGGCGAAAATCTTCGGCGACGGCAAGGCCATTGTCCAGCGCCCGTGCGACCTCGCCAAATGCAAGCGTTCCGACGGCTTGTGTCACTAGGCGCGGGCCGAGATCGCTGTCGGGCGACAGTTCGTGCGCGGGAACGCGCCTGATGGCGGGATTGCCGGGCAGGTCGACGGCGTTGGCAATGAGCGTCGCCGCCGCATCGGCCTCGGCGCCAGTCCGCGCGAGAACGGTGACGGCGTCGGCAATGCCAAGCGAAAAGGAGCGGCCGCGCCAGCCGCTGGTTGCAACGCCGCGAACGCCATCTTCTGAGCGAATGGTGATCCGGTCGGCCAGGCCGTTGCCGGTGCCGGCAACCGCCAGACCCATCGACTGGCCGGTGCCGATATGGAGAGCGCTGTCGCCGCCATTGTTGACATATGCGCGATCGAGCTTGCGGCCGGCAAGCAGCGCGGCGAGCATTTCGTCGGCTACCGATCCAGCAACGGCCGCCATTGGTGTTATGAAGCATTCCGCCAAGGGCATGACGGCTGCTTCCATGCGGCGCGCCGTCGGGCCCGCGAAGGTACGCGGCGCCAGGAAAAACGCCGGGAGCCGCAATTCGGGAAGCTCCTCGACCAGCTCGATCAGGATCGTCTGGAAGCGCGCAACCGCCTGCTCATAGGCGAGGCGGCATTCGTGCGCCTCGCCAACGGCCTCGACGATCAGGTCGATCGGCCCGTGGTTGAGATGCAGCCGCTTGCCGTCCTGCAGCCAGTGCGCTTGCGGGCCGTTCATCATCCGGCCCCGTTCGATCCGGAGCGCCGCAACTGCGCCAGCGGCGGCCATGGATTGCCGGTCTCGGCGCCGGTGCCACGACGCGGATTGAGATATTCGCCACCGTTGGCAACGATATCGTCGACGCTGCGGATCTCGGCCTCGTAGCCGCCGAGCCTGATGTAGTCGTCGCGGCGCAGTGTGAATTCGATCGGCGCCACCAGTGCCGGCGTCGGCACATAGCCGAAGGCGCCTTCCGGCACCCTGGTGACATCGACCATCAGCGTGATGCCGCCGCCCGGCCAGACATAGACCGGCGCGCCACCGACCGTCACGTAAGTGGTCAGGCCTTGCACGGAACGGGTGAGATTGACCGGGTTTTCGGTGACGCCGGCGCGCAGCGAGCCGCCGGCGCCGCCGACGAACAGCACGGTGCACAGCGCCGGCTCGCAATTGTCCTCGATCAGCCCGACCGACTTTTGCAGCCGCTCCGGAAACGGTTTTTGGACCGGCTTCAGATCGTCATCGAGTTCGTAGTAGGCGAACTGTTCGCCGGTGGTCGAAACCATCAGCAGCGACAGGCCGGGCCGCGCGCCCTTCTTGGCGTTCCATTCGCCGAGGATCGACAGCGGATCGGAAATGCTGGTGCCGCCCCAGCCGAGGCCGGGCTCGGAGACCTTGAAATAGCGGCCGGGTGTAGAACGGCGGCCGATGATCTTGATCCCGGTATCCTGCCAGCCCAGCACCTTGCCGGCCTGATGCTCGGAAACGACGCCGGTGATGTGATCGTCGACCACCACCACCTCGTCGACGAGGCCGCGCCATTGCGTGGCGAACATGCCGATCGTGGCCGAACCGCAGCCGACGCGCATACGGTGTTCCTGCTTGCCGTCGATGACGGGTGGCTTGCCGGCTTCGACGATGATGGTGGCGCCGCCGTCGATGGCGAGTTCCACCGGCTTGCGGTTGCACAGATCGAGCAGCGCGTCGCAGGTGGCGCGGCCTTCCGACTTGGAGCCGCCGGTGAGATGATGCACGCCGCCCAGCGACAGCATCTGCGAACCATATTCGCCCGTGGTGACATGGCCGATCGCCTCGCCTTGCGACCGCACTATAGCCGTTTCGGGTCCGATATGACGGTCGGTGTCGATCTTCACCTTGACGCCGCAGTAGGAGAAGATTCCCTCGGTAACCACAGTGACGAGATCGACGCCTTCCACCTCCTGGCTGACGATGAAGGGGGCCGGCTTGTAGTCGGGATAGGTGGTGCCCGCACCGATGGCGGTGACGAAGCGGCGGCCGATGTTGATCAGTTCGCCCTCCCATGCCTCGCCCTCGGCAACGAACGGCACCACGGCGGCGCCGGTCTCCGCCGCATGGTCGAGGATGGTCAGTGGGTCCATCCGCACGATCCTGCCGCCGACATTGCCGTAGCGGTCGCAGGCGCCGGTGCGGCCATCGGCGATGTAGCACATCACCGGGCAGGCATCGCAGCGGATCTTCTCCGCCACCAGCTTCTCGCCGGGATCATGTGTTTCGAAGCGTTCGGCAAGCTCGCTCATCGGCGTGCCTCCTTGTCGCGAATGGCGGCGCGGATACGCGTCGGCGTCGCTGGAACCTTGGTGACCAGGACGCCAGTGGCGTGCCTGATGGCGTTGAGGATCGCCGGTGCCGTCGGGATCAGCACATGCTCGCCCAGGCCCTTGGCGCCGAACGGACCTTCCGGGTCGGGAACCTCGATCAGGATCGTCTCGATCGGCGGCACGTCGCCGATGGTCGGGATGAGATAATCGTGCAGATTCTCGGTGCGGCCGGGGATATATTCTTCCATCAACGCCATGCCGATGCCTTGCGCGATGCCGCCCTCAATCTGGCCCTCGACCAGCAGCGGGTTGATCGCCTTGCCGACATCGTGCGCGGCGGTGATCTTGATCAGCTTCACCGTGCCGAGCTTGAGGTCGACCTCCAGCTCGGCGATCTGCGCGCCGTAGCCGTAGACCGCATAAGGCTTGCCCTGGCCCTTGGCATCGAGCGGCAGTGTCGGCGGATCGTACGTCTCCTCGGCGCGGAAGACGAAGCCATCTGCATCCTCGTCAAGAGCGGCAAGCTCGATGCGGCGAGCGGCGTCACCCTCGCGGATGACGATCGCCGAGCCGTCCAGCTGCAGGGACGCCTTTTCGGAGACATTGGCAAAGCGCAGGATCTTTTCGCGCAAGGCGCGGCCGGCCTTCTCGGCCGCCTTGCCGGTGACGAAGGTCTGGCGCGAGGCCGATGTCTTGCCGGCATCGGGGGTGATCGCCGTGTCGGCGCTCTTCAGCCGGAATTTTCCCAGCGGCAGGCCAAGCGCGTCGGCGCAGATCTGGGCTATGACCGTATTGGAGCCCTGGCCGATATCGACGGCGCCCTGATGCAGGACGACGTCGCCGGAGGGCGAGATGCCGACCCTGATGGTCGACGGATTGGGCAGCGAGGTGTTGCCGCAGCCGTACCAGCAGGAAGCGATACCAACGCCGCGCCTTTTATTTATATTAGCAGAATTGAATGTATCTGCATCGGCGTTCGCGCGCGCCCAATGCGGCCGCAAGGATTCGAGGCATTCGGCGATGCCGACACCGGAGTCCAGCCGCTGCCCGGTGACCGTTTCGGAGCCGTTCCGAAGGCAGTTCTTCAGGCGAAAGTCGAGCCGGTCCATGCCGAGCTTGCCGGCCAGTTCGTCGTAGAGCGTTTCCTGCATGATCGTCGCTTGCGGCACGCCGAAGCCGCGAAAGGCGCCGGAAATCGGACCATGCGTGTGGATGGCGCGGCCCTCGGCGCGGTAATTGGGCGTCGCATAGGGGCCGGAAGCATGCACCGGCACGCGGTTGGCGACGGTCGGGCCCCAACTGGCATAGGCGCCGGTGTTGAAATCGCCGGCAAAGATCATGCCGGTGACATGGCCGTCGGCATCGGCGCCGATGGTCGCCTTCATCTCCGAGGGGTGGCGCTTGGTGGTCGACATCATCGATTCGTTGCGGGTGTAGGCGAGCGCTGCCGGGCGGCCGGTCTTCAGCGCCACCAGCCCGATCAGCGGCTGCAGCGACACGTCGAGCTTCGAGCCGAAGCCGCCGCCGGTCGCGGTCGGCACGATACGCACCTTGTCGGCGGCAAGGCCGAGCACCTTCGCGGTGTCGTCGCGGTCCATATAGGGCGCCTGGGTGCAGGCGACGACGACCAGCGTGTCGCCGTCCAGATAAGCATAGCCGGCTTCCGGTTCGATATAGGCATGCTCGACATAGGAGGTTTCGATCGCGCCGGAAACGGTGATGGCAGCGCCGGCAAGCGCCGCCTCGGGGTCGCCGCGCTCGACGAAGCCTGAGGTGAGCAGGTTCGCCGGGCGGTTCTGATGGATCAGCTCGGCACCACTGGCCTGCGCTTCGCTAGGCTGCAGGAGATGCGGCAATTCGGTCCAGCGGACCGGGAAGTCCGACAGGTCCAGATCGAGGATGGCCTCGCGCTCGCCGGCAACCAGCGCCACTGCTTCACCACGCAGGCGCGCAAACCCTTCGGCCAGTGCAGGCTGGTCGGCGAACGGACCGATGACGCCGAAACAGTTCTTTCCCGGAATATCGGCTGCGGTGAACACGCCGGCGATGCTGGGATGGGCTTTCGTCCAGCCCTCGAGGTCACCGAAGGCGAAGCTGGCGTGATAATGCGGCGAGCGGATCACCAGCACCGCCAGCGCATCGGCGGGGAAGGAATCGCCGCCGAATTTCTCGCCGCCGGTGACCTTCGGCACGCCGTCGAGCCGGACCGGGGAGGAGCCGATCGCATGGCCGGATTGGGGCAAGCGGAAATCGAGGCCGGCTGCCTGCAAGGAGGCATCCATCACCGCCGCGATGATCTTCCGGTAGCCGGTGCAGCGGCAGAGGATGCCGCCCAGCGCATCCTGCACTTCGGTCTCGGTCGGGTTGGGTTTCGCGTCCAGCAGCGCAGTCGCTGCAACAAGCAGGGCTGGCGTGCAGATGCCGCATTGCGCGGCGCCATGGGCGAGGAACGAGGCCTGCAACGCCGACAGCCGGCCATTGGCGAGCCCCTCGACGGTCGTAATCGCCGTCTCCGCGGCGGAAGCCGCCGACATCAGGCAGGCGCAGACGGGATCGCCATCGACCAGCACCGTGCAGGCGCCGCAATCACCGGCGTCGCAGCCGACCTTGGTGCCGGTCAATCGCAATTCGTCACGCAGCACGGAAGACAGCCGGCGCAGCGGGGGCACGTTGACCGAGATGGCCGCGCCATTGACTTCGAAGGCGATATCGGCGCGATCTGAACTCATGCGGCCACCTTGTCGCCTGCTAGCTGCCCTGTAGCGGCAAGAACGGCGCGGGCAACGATCTCGCGCACCGCATCGAGCCGGTATTCGGCGCTGCCGCGCACATCGGCGATCGGCGACAGTTCAGCCATCGGCGCGGACAGGACCGCATCGGCGAGCGATGGACCGACAGCCAGTCCGCGCAAGGCGGCCTCGACGCCGGCAAGCCTTCTGGCCACCACGGAGCAGGAACCGGCGGCGACGGCAGCATCCCTGACAGCGCCATTCTCCACGACCAGACGCGCCGCCACCATGGCGATGGAAATGACGAGATAGCGCCGCGCGCCGAGCTTGACGAAGGCCGACGTTCCGGTGGCGCCAGGCTTGGCCACGCGGATTGCCGTGACCATCTCGCTCGCCTGCAGGGCAGTGCGGCGATTGCCGAGAATGAAATCCTGCAGCGGCAGGTGGCGGGTCGCCACTGCTGAACGCAGTTCGACCTCGGCATCGAGCGCCAGCAGGCCCGGCACGCCATCGGCGGCCGGCGAAGCGTTGCAGAGATTGCCGGCGACCGAGGCGACGTTCTGGATCTGCGCCGAGCCAACCTCGCGCGCCGCCTGTTTCAGCGCATCGAAGGCCGGCGGCAAGGGATGGCGGATGATGTCGGTCCAGGTCGTGCGCGCGCCGATGACCCAGTGGCTGCCAGTCTCGGCGATGCCGCGCAGCTCGGCCAGGCCATTGATGTCGAGGACATTGTCGCGGAAGGGCTTGCTGCCTTGCGCTGGGTAGAAATCGGTGCCGCCGGCAAGGATGCGCCAGGCGCCCTCGCCGAGTAGAGCGAGCGCCTCGTCGACCGTGGTGGGTTTCGCGTAACGGATCACGCTTTACCTTCCAGAAAAGAGGGCCTTCCAGAAATGGGTGTTTCGAAAGACCTTGCCAGCATCGGAACTGGCTAAATTCATTCGTATGCAAATGATATCAAGCCGGCGGGAATTGTCAAAGCCGGAGTTTGCTGCGGCTCGGCCGGCACGTATTTGTTATACCGCCAGAGGTTGACGCAGCCGGCCATCTGGTCAAGTTTCTGCGTCCGGTCGCGTCCGCGGCACTTTTTCACTGGAGCACGCTCCCAGGACAGCCCACAAGGAAGCCCCATGGCCGACGAAGCGCTTGTTGTCATCGACCTGCAGAACGACTTTTGCCCGGGCGGCGCGCTGGCGGTTGCCGGTGGCGACGAGATCGTGCCGCTGGTCAATGATCTGATCCGGCGAACCGACCATGTCGTGCTGACGCAGGACTGGCACCCCGCCGGCCATTCGAGCTTTGCCTCCAGCCATCCAGGCTCACTGCCCTTCACGACGGTCGAGATGCCCTACGGCCAGCAGACGCTGTGGCCGGATCATTGCATCCAGGGCAGTATCGGCTCGGATTTCCATTCCGGCCTCGCCTGGACCAAGGCCGAGCTTGTCATCCGCAAGGGATTTCGGTCGGAGATCGACAGCTATTCGGCCTTCTTCGAGAACGACCGGACGACGCCGACCGGCCTTGCCGGCTATCTGCGCGAGCGCGGCATCGACAGGCTGACCCTGGTCGGCCTGGCGACCGACTTCTGCGTTGGCTTTTCAGCGCTGGACGCCGTCAAACAGGGGTTCAAAATCACCGTTCGCCTCGATGCCTGCCGTGGCATCGATCTCAACGGTTCGCTTGAAGCAATGCTGCAGCGCATGCGCGACGCCGGCGTGACGCTTGAAGACCATTTGTCGGACTGAACGGACAGTGGGGCGTCAGGGGGGCTTCTTGCGGACCACGGGGGTGATGGCGGGCGCGGCGATCGCCGTCGCGGCGCTGTTTCCAGCCCAGGCCTTCGCGGCAGAGGGACACGGCCTGCCCGGCGCCTCGATGTCGCTGTGGTGGGCGCTGCCCTTTGCCGGCCTGCTCCTGTCGATTGCCACGGGGCCGCTGCTGTTCCACCATGTCTGGGAGCATCACTACGGCAAGATCACGGCGCTTTGGTCAGCACTGGTGGTGGTGCCGCTGGTCGCGGCCGTCGGCGTCCCCGCGGCCGCCGAAGCTGTGCTGCATACCGTGCTCACCGAATATATGTCGTTCATCATCCTGCTGTTCGCGCTGTTCACCATTTCGGGCGGTATCCTCCTTGCCGGCAACATCCATGGCACGCCGCTGGTCAATGCCGGACTGCTGCTGGTCGGCGCCATTCTCGCCTCCATCATCGGAACGACCGGCGCCTCGATGATCCTGATCCGGCCGATCCTGCGCGCCAACGACGCCAGGCGGTTCAATGCCCATGTCGTCATCTTCTTCATTTTCCTGGTGTCCAACATTGGCGGCTCGCTGACGCCCTTGGGCGATCCGCCGCTGTTCGTCGGCTTCCTGCGCGGCGTCGACTTTTTCTGGACAACGACGAACCTCTGGCGCGAGACGCTGTTCGTCAGCGCAGTAGTGCTGATCGTCTTCCTGGCGATCGACATCGTCCTGCATCGCCGCGAGGCCGGCGCGCCGAAGATCAAGGACCCGACGCCGGACAAGGCCGTGCGCCTGCGGGGGCTGCCCAACATCCCGCTCCTGGCCGGCGTCATCGGTGCGATCCTGCTGTCGGCAAGCTGGAAGCCGGGCGTGAGCTTTTCCATCCTCGGCGTCAGCCTCGAGCTGCAGAACCTGATGCGCGACGCGATCATCCTGGCGCTCGCCTTCCTTTCGCTTGCCGTCTCGCGCAAGAGCCATCGGGAGGCGAACGGCTTCAACTGGGGCCCGATATCGGAAGTCGCGAAACTGTTTGCCGGCATCTTCATCTGCATCGTGCCGGTCGTCGCCATCCTCAGGGCGGGCCACGACGGCGCATTGGCGCCATTGGTCGCGCTGGTCACTTCGCCAACTGGCCAACCCAACGACCTCGCCTATTTCTGGCTGACCGGAGCGCTGTCGTCCTTCCTCGACAATGCGCCGACCTACCTGGTGTTCTTCGAACTCGCCGGCGGCGATCCACGGCATCTGATGACGGAAGCCGCCCCGACATTGGCGGCGATATCGGCCGGCGCCGTGTTCATGGGCGCCAACACCTATATCGGCAACGCACCCAACTTCATGGTCTATGCCATTGCCAGGCATGGTGGCGTGAAAATGCCGGGCTTCTTCGGCTACATGGCGTGGTCTGGCCTCGTGCTGATCCCGACCTTCTTGATCGCCGGATTCCTGTTCTTCGGGTGAACCTCACCCGACGCCGACATAGCGGCGGACCGCCGACGGATCGGCGCGCAGTTGCTCGACATCGACTGTCTCGCGGTTGCGGCCATTTTCGATGAAGCACACGCGGTCGGCGACGGACAACACGGCATCGACGCGCTGTTCGACCAGGATGGTGGAGACGCCCATGCCGCGCAGCTTCGCCACCGTTTCGCGGATCTTGGCGATCATCGACGGCATCAGCCCCTCGGTCGGCTCGTCGAGCAACAGCACCCGCGGCTCGAGGCAGAGCGCACGCGCCATCGCCAGCATCTGCTGCTCGCCGCCGGACAGCGTGCCGGAGCGCTGCCTGAGCCGCTGACGCAGCAGCGGGAACAGGTCGAGCACGTTTTCGCGCGTCGCCTTGCCCTTGCCGCGCGCCATCAGCCCGATCTCGATGTTTTCCGCCACCGTCATCTCGGCGAACAGCCGCCGGCCTTGCGGCACATAGGCGACACCGGCCTTCGGCACCTCATGTGCCGGCAGGCCGGTCAACTCCTGGCCGTCGAGCCTGATCGAGCCGGCCCTGACCGGAACCAGTCCCATGATCGCCTTCAGCGTCGTCGTCTTGCCGGCGCCGTTGCGGCCGAACAGGCACAGCACCTCGCCCTTGTTCAGCACGAGGTCGAGACCGTAGAGCACCTGGACCTCCCCATAGAAGCAGTCCAGTCCCGAGATCACCAGCGCCTCAGGCTTTGTCTCCGCCTTGTTCGTTTCAGTCATGGGGCGGTCCCCAGATAGGCGTCCTGCACCGCAGCGTTTTCGCGGATCGCTTCCGGCGTGCCTTCGGCCAGGATCTTGCCGGCGTTGAAGACGGTGATGCGGTCGGCCAGATGCATGACCACGGGCATGTTATGTTCGATCAACAGCACGGTGGCGTTTTTGGCGATCTCGCGCACCAGGGTGATGAAATTGTCGATCTCGCTGTCGGCCAGACCTTGCGTCGGCTCGTCGAGGATCAGCAGGCGCGGCTTCAGCGCAAGGCCCATCGCCACTTCCAGCAGGCGCTGATGGCCATAGGACAATTGTCCGGCCGGCATGGCGGCTTGGTCGGCAAGGCCGGTGCGTTCGAGCGCCGCCATGACGGCGGCCTGTATCGCGCTCTTGGAATGGCCATGCCGCAGCGTCAGTTGCGCGGGCAGCGCGACGTTGGCGTAAACGGACAGGTTGGCATAGACGCTGGTGATCTGGAACGTGTAGGCGATGCCCATGCGGACGCGGGCATAGGCAGGCAGGCCCGTAATATCGGCGCCGTCGAAGACGATCATGCCGGAAGACGGCTGGATGCGGCCGCTGACCAGGCTGACGAAGGTGGTCTTGCCGGCGCCGTTGGGGCCGATGACGGCGCGGATCTCGCCCGGCATCAAGGTGAAATCGACATTGTCGACGGCGCGCAGGCCGCCGAAATTGCGCGACAGGCCTTTCGTCGTCAGAAGAGGCGTCATGGCAGCCACCCGAGCCAGCGCTGACGGATGCTGCCGAGAATGCCCTTGGGGAAAAACAGCACCAGCAGGATCAGTGCGATGCCGACGATCAGCAGATAGGCGGAGGTGTAACCGCTGGTGATGTCGATGATATAGTACATGAACAGCGTGCCGAGCAGCGGCCCGAGCGTGGTGGCGGCGCCGCCGAGCAGCACCCACAGCAACGGCAGGATCGAGTATTGCACCGAGGCGAAGCTCGATCCGACATAGCCGAACAGCAGCGCGTAGGCAGCGCCGGAGGCGGCGCAAATGGTGCCGGAGAGAACGACGGCCGCGAGCTTGTTGGAGAAGGTGTCGTAGCCGAGCATCTTCGTCCGTTCCTCGTTCTCGCGGATGGCGACCAGCACGCGGCCATATCGGGAGCGGACGATGGCCAGTGTGATCAGCAGCACGAGCGAGAACAGCACCAGCGCCGTCATGTAGCGCACGGTCGGATTGGTGAGGTCGAGCGCGGTCGCGCCGAAAGTGAGGACACGCGCCGGCTGCGGCACGACCATGCCCTGGTCGCCACCGGTCCACGCCGCGAAGTAGAGGATGAGGAGGTAAAAGACCTGCGCGAACATCATGGTGACGATCATGAAGGCGACGCCCGTGGTGCGCAACGCCAGCAGCGCGATGACCAGGGCCAGAACCGCGCCGCAGGCAATCCCGCTGAGCATTGCCGCCGGCACGCTCCAGCCGAGCTGGATGACGGCAAGGCCGGCGCCGTAGAGCCCGGCGCCGAAGAACATGGCATGGCCAAGGCTGAGCAGGCCGACATAGCCGAACAGCATGTTGTAGCCCATGGCGAAGACCGCCAGCACCATGATGCGGGCGAGCAGGCCGTGATAATAGTCCGGCAGCAGGAAGCTCAGCAGGAAGAGCAGCGCGATGACGCCGAGATGCAGGCCGTAGGCCTTTGCCGGCGAAGCTTCGCTCATCGCGATGCCGTCCCGAACAGGCCCTGCGGCCGGAACACCAGCACCATGGCGACGAGAAGCGTGGCGATGATCTTGGCCAGTGTCGGCGAGAAGAACATCGAGATGATGCCGTCGGACAGGCCGATCAGCACGGCGGCGACGACGGTGCCGCGCAGCGAGCCGAGACCGCCGATGATGACGACGATGAAGGACAAGAGCAGCGGATCCTGCCCCATCAGGTAATGCGCCTGGCTGATCGGCACGATCAGCACCGCGGCGACAGCCGCCAGCATGGCGCCGAGCGCGAAGACGCCACCATAGACGCGGTCGACCGGAATGCCGAAGGCCTGCGCCGTCTCGCTGTCATACTGCGTGGCGCGCATGATGAGGCCGATCCTGGTCCGGGTCAGCACCAGCCACGTCGCCACCAGCAGAAGCGCGGAAGCGGCGATGATCGACAATTTGTAGCCGGAATAGCCGAACCACGGCAAAAGGATGCGGTAGCTGAAGGGCGGCTCCACCGGGCGCGCCTCCGGACCGTAGAAGGTCAACGCCAGCTGCTGGATGATGTAGAGCATGCCGATGGTGGCAACGATGGTGGCTTCCGGATTGTAGTCGAGCCGGCGCAGCACCAGCTGTTCGGCGATCAGCGCAATGGCGCCGACGATCAGCGGCGCAATCACCAGTGCCGCCAGGAAGCCGAGCGCAGGGTGGCCGCCGATCGCGGTGGTGATCGCCCAGGCAAGCACCGCGCCAAGCATGAAGAACTCGCCATGCGCGACATTGACCACCCGCATCACGCCGAACACCAGCGACAGGCCAAGCGCCGTCAGCGCCAGCACGGCGGCGGTGACGAGGCCTTCCAGGGCGGCGAGGAGAAGGTGGGGTCCGAAGGCCATTCAGGGCGCCCTTACCCTCCCCCTTGTAGGGAGGGTGACCGCGCAGCGGTCGGGTGGGGGGGGAATGGGGCATGGGCCGTCGCGGCCCCCACCCCGTCTCATAGGCTTCGCAAGGTGCGAAGCCTATTCGCCGACCCTCCCCACAAGGGGGAGGGTAAGGCGCCTCACAGCGCCTGCGTCGTATAATCGCCCTCGGCCTCGTAAAGCCCGTCCTCGATCTTGGTCTTGTGGACGACCTTCAGCTTGCCGCCTTCGACCTTCGAGATGTTCTGGATGCCGAAGCACTGGTGGATCTTGCCGTTGAAGGTCTTTGGTCCCTGCGGATGCTCGGGTCCCTCGGCGAACTCGGTCAGCGCTTCGGTCGCCTCGACCAGCTTGGCGCGGTCTTCCGGCCCCTTGTAGCCGGCGTCTTCCATCGCCTTCTTGACGACGTAGAGCGTCTCCCAGCAGCCGAACATGTGCGAGGCGGTGGAGATATCCTTGGGATCGCCGACGGCGGCGCCATTGTCGTCGATGCCGACGGCGGCGCGGTAGGCCTTCTGCGCGGCGGAATCGTCAGGCTGCGCATAGCGCGGCGAGCCTTCCCAGAAATGGCTGCCGTCGAGGAATTCCAGCCCGGGGCTGTTGATGTCGGTGGCCTCGAGCGAATCCATGAAGCCGAACAGTTGCGGCCGGTTGGAGCCGTAGAACTCGCCGAGTTCCTTGACGAAGGTGAGCACCGCCGGGCCTACCATGACGTGGTAGAGCACCTCGGTCTCGGCCGGGATCTGCGGGAAGTATTTCGTGAAGGAGGATTCCGTCGGCGGGATGGCGATCTGGGCGATGACGTCGGCGCCTTGCGCCTTCAGCGCCGGCGGCAGGTAGTCGCGATGGTCGTAGCCGAAGGCGAAATCCGGGAAGATCATGGTGACCTTCTTGCCGACATTGCCCGCGATCCACGGCGCCATTGCCTGGATCTGGCTCTTCACGTCGGTGATGCCGGGCTGGAAGACATAGCGATTCAGCTTGGTCGAGGCGACATGGTGGCCTTCGCTGACGACAAAGTAGGGGATCTTGGCCTCGCCGGCGGCGGGCGCGGAGCCGATGACGACGTGCGAGAACAGCGTGCCGAAGACGATGTCGGTCTTGTGCTGGGTGGCGAACTTGCCGACCACCTCGGCGCCACGGCCGGGATCGGTGCCGTCATCCTCGATGATCACCTCGACCTGGCGGCCATTGATGCCGCCGGCGGCGTTGATCGCCTTGATCGCTGCGGCGGTGGTCTTCTCGTACCAGCGGCCATAGGCGGCGCCGATACCGGTGCGGTGCGATTGGAAGCCGATCTTGATCGGCGCCGAACTCTGCGCCTGCGCATAGCGGACGAAACCCGGGGCGACAGCAAGGCCGGCGCCTGCGGCCAGCCCCTTCAACGCCGTGCGGCGGGTGAGGGCAGTCTTGGAGAGGTCGAAAAATCCGTTCTTGTCAGCCATGTTCGTTCCCCTGTTCTTCAGTCTTGACCAACGATAAGGCGGCTTCGGCATCCTCGCTCAGATGGTGCAAAAATTGCATGTATACAAACTAAATCACCAAAGCCCCGACGTGGCAAGCGAGCTTTCCCCGACGACATCGGAGCCGCTCTTTTCTCATCCGGCGGTCGGCGTGGCAAGCAACCAGAGGCCGAAGACCGTATAGGCGATCATCAGCACGGTGAGCGGAAACTGGCTGAGTGCGGCACGCGCCGGCATCGGGTGCAACCGTCCGGCGAAGCCGTGGGCGACGAGGACGGCGAGCACATGGCCGAGGATGATGGCGCCGGCCTGGAGATTCCATAGCCACCACGCGGAATCCGCGCCGGCAACGATTCCGGCTTCGATCTGCATGTCGGCGGTGCCGAACAGGTTCCAGCCCAGCGCGAACGGGTCGGACAGCGCCGCAAGCGCGTATTGGCCGTCGACGAGCAGCGCCGTCAGATAGTGCGCGACATGATAGGCGAGCGCGATCGGCACGATCGACCATACCAGAAGGCCGGCGGCTTGGCTGAATGGTTGATCGCTGCCGGCAAGACGCTGGCCGAGCCAGACGGCAAGCATGAACACCGCCGCCAGCAGCACGAAGGTCAGGACAAGCCCGAGAGTGCCGCTGCCGATCATGGCGGTGCGCCCGGGGAACTCGAGCGGATTGATGCCGAACAGGCCGAGCCAGAAGAAGGTTTTAGACAGGCCGTCGAAGGACACCGACGACAGGGCCAACAACAGAAAGGCGATGCCGCTGATCGGCAGCGGCTCGGCGGCGAGCAGTTTGGCGCCCGGCCAGCACAGGCCGAGCCGGCCGGTTTCGTTGCGCTCGACGACGGCGAAACGCGCCACCATCGAGAAGAAGACTGTCAGGAATTCGCCGCTGCGGCTCCAGTCACGGTAGCCGAACACCAGCATGGCGAGGAAGGTGAGCAGCCAGTAGAGGCCGGCGGCTGCGGCGAGCCGTGCCGGATCATCGGGGGCTGGATCGACGAGCTCGAACCAGGCAAAGGCGAAAAACAAGATGACGGCTGGCCAGCGACCGAGCCAGCGGGGAAGGTGCAGTGCCGCTTCATCGCCTGTGCCGAACAGCCGTGAGACGACGCGCCACGGCCCGTACCACGGGTTCAGCCATGACCAGAGATCGCCGAAGACACCTTGCAGCAGCGTGGCGCCACCCCACAGCAGGGTCCAGATCACCAGAGGCAGCGGATTGGAGAGCGGGTCGCGGCTGCCGAGGACGCCGGCGGCGATCAAAATTGCAAAGCCGGCAAAGGATATCAGGCTGACGGCGGCCCGAGCGCCGTCACCGAATGCAAAAAGCGGCAGCCGGCGGCGCCAGAAACGCTCGAGCCAGTCCGCCGGCAGCAACGCCAGAACGAGGAAACTGACGGCCACGGCGAAGGCGCCGCCGGCCAGATAATAGCCGGTCGGCAAGAGAAGGACATGGCCACGGTCGGAGGCATGGGCGAAGGCGGGGGAGGGCGAGACGAGCCAGAGCGCCGCAAGTAGTATCGCCAACCCCAGACGACAGCGCTCCACGGCGCCCCCCTCTGTCCTGCCGGACATCTCCCCCACAGGTGGGGAGATCACACGGTTATCTTCGGAAGGGAGCCTCTGCCGTTGAGGACTGGCGCCTGCTCGGATAGCTTGGCACCCTTCCTCTCCCCCGTCGATCGGGGGAGAGGTGTCGAGCGCAGCTCGACGGAGTGGGGGTCGACCCTGGCGCGGGTCAAGACGATGCTTGCGCGTGGTCCTCTTTCCTATGTCCGTTGCGGCGGTTGCCGAGTGGTTCCCCCACTCCGTCGCCGCTTCGCGGCGCCACCTCTCCCCCCTCCGGAGGGAGAGGAAAGGAGCCTCTGCCGGGTCATCGAGCAATCTCGTCAAGCGGTTGACACAACGGTTTTTGAAATGTGTGCATGCTGTAGCCCCCTTGAGGGGGAGATGTCCGGCAGGACAGAGGGGGGGCGCCAAGGAACTCAGCCTGTCCTAGAGCTCGCCACCCTCAAACCTTGACCAGTTGCTCCACGCGGTCCTTCTCACCGAAGATGCCGATATAGCGCTCGATCTCTTTCTCGTCGCCGGTCGCCTTGGCCGGATTGTCGGAAAGCTTGACCGCCGGCCGGCCATTGGCTTCGGTGACCTTGCAGACCAGCGATATAGCGTCCAGGCTCTTGGTCTCGGTCGGCGCGCAACCTTCGAAATCATTGGTCAGGTTGGTGCCCCAGCCGAAGGACATACGCACCTTGCCCTTGAAATGGCGGTAGGTCTCCTCGATGGTTTCGACCTCGAGCCCGTCGGAGAAGATCAGCAACTTCTGCCGGGGATCCTTGCCCTTCTCGCGCCACCAGGACAGGATCTTCTCGCCGCCTTCGATCGGCGGCGCGCTGTCGGGGCGAAAACCGGTCCAGTCAGCCACCCAGTCCGGCGCGTCGCGCAGGAAGGAGGCGGTGCCGAAGGCATCGGGCAGCACGATCAGCAGATTGCCGCCATAGTAGCGCTGCCAGTCCTGCAGCACCTTGTAGGGCGACTGTTTCAGTTCCTTCTCCGAATTGGCGAGTGCTGCAAACACCATCGGCAATTCATGCGCATTGGTGCCGAGCGCTTCGAGGTCGTTGTCCATCGCCAAAAGCACGTTGGAGGTACCGGTGAAAGCCTCGCCGATGCCTTCCTTCAACGCCTCGACGCACCAGCGTTGCCACAGGAAGGAATGCCGCCGGCGCGTGCCGAAGTCGGAAATGCGGATGCCGGGGAGCGCCTTCAGCCGCTCGGTCTTGGCCCACATCTTGGCCTTGGCGCGGGCATAGAGCACATCGAGCGCGAAGGGGCCGAAGGCGCGCATGGCCGCGCGAGATCGAAGTTCGTTGATGATGGCGAGCGCCGGAATCTCCCACAACGTGGTATACATCCACGGACCGCTGAAGGTGAGCTCGTACTGGCCATCGCGCCTGCAGAGCTCGTATGCGGGCAGCCGGAAATTCTCCAGCCAGGCGAGGAATTCCGGTTCGAAGATCTGCTTGCGGCCATAGAAATTGTTGCCGCCGAGCCAGATCATTTCCTTCTTGGAAAAGCGCAGCGTGCGCGCATGGTCGAGCTGTTCGCGCAGGTCGCCTTCATCGATCTCGTCCGCCAACCGCACCGAAGTGGTGCGGTTGATCAGGGTGAAGGTGGTGTCGACCTTGGGATACATGCCCCAGATCATCTGCAGCATCAAAAGCTTGTAGAAATCGGTGTCGAGCAGGCTGCGCACGATCGGGTCGAGCTTCCAGGTGTGGTTGTAGACGCGCCGCGCAATATCGGTCTTAGCCATATTTCAACACCGCCTTCGCTGCCTGCTGTCCACACCGCGACAGGCCTCATAGCATCGAATTGCCCAAAACGCTGCCCGGTTTCAGGCTGGCCCGACAAAAAGAAAACCCTGCGGCAAAGCCGCAGGGCTCAGTTCGTGATCGCAGGATCAATAGCAGTAGTAGGCGTATTCGCAGTAGCCGTTCCAGTAGCAATAGTACTGCCAGTAGCAGACGGCCTTGGAGTTGGCCTGAGCCAGGGTGCGTACGTCGCCGGCCACCTTGGTGATCAACTCGTCGCCCTGGGCCAGCCCTTCGGCCTTCTTGAGCACCGCTTCGATGTCGAAGTTCGCGCCCTTGTCGCCCTGCTGGCCATCGGCCAGGACGCGGCCGGGAACGCTTGCCACCATCTTGGCGGCGGTGACGAGGGCAAGCGGATCGCCCTTGGCTTCGCCATAGCTTTCGAGAGCCCGTGCCGTCTCCAGAATCTGGCGGCCCTCGGCCTGCTGGGCTGCGGAAATGTCCGGTTTCTTGTCTTCCGCAAGCGAGGCGCCGGCGGTCAGGCTGGTTGCGGCCAGAAGGCCGGCAAGAAGCAGTTTCTTGATCATTGGTCAGTCCTCCGTTGTGTCAGTTTCACTACCGCCGGCTACCCATCGGTTTTTCCGGCGCTTCCCCAATCCGATGCCGCCTCCCTTCGCAGCGAAACCAGTTGCGGACCTTGCAGGCGCCGGCCCTGACGGCGCCAATTCGTTCTGCTGCCCAGGCAGCCTCTATTTGCCCTTCACGGTCGTGAAGGGCCTGATATCGATCGACATTTCCTCCTCGATGCGCGGCGATTTGCTGGTCGAGTCCCGCGTCATGTCGTTCAGGCTCGTCGAAACCAGATTGTGCAGTTCGGCGATCTCCGGTGCATCGTCGTTCGCCGCGGCATCGCGCAGGCCCTCCTGCTCGAGATTGTCGAAGACAGTATGCACCTTGCCGAGGCCCGGCACCGCAATGAAGACCAGGCGCTCGTCGCTGGCTGTCGGCGAGCCGGGATCGATCTGGGCGATGTCGGCGCTCTTCTCGTCGCCGGAGGCTATCCGGTTGATGGTTGCCTGCGCCGGCCACAGCGTGGTGATCGAGAAATCCTGGCCGATCAGCAGCACGGTCACATCAGCCGGTTTGGCTCCCGTATTGCGCATTCTGACCGATATGATGTCGCAATCGCTCAGGCGTGGCGCCGGCCCCGCCTCGACCGGCGGCCCATAATTGGCGCGATCGTCGGAACAGGCGGCTCCGCCAACAGCTTGCGGCTTTGCGGTTGAAATCAGCACCTGCGATTCCAGCCCGATGGCTTGCCCGGCCGCACTGCCGGCCAGGCGTTGCAGGGCCAGGGCGCGGGCTATCCGGTTGATTGCCGCGGCCACGGTCGAAGCCGCGGCGGCTGGATTGCCAGGCAAGGTCAGGCGCGGTGACGAACCCGGCCCGCTTTGGTCGACCTGCCCGCCGGTGGCGGAAAAGGCCAGTTTGCCGTCGACCAGGGCGACGGCAATGTCGTAACCGCTCGAGCGCATCGACACGCGCCGAGACAGCGCCTCGGAGCCTATCGCCGCGCGAAGGGCCGTAATCACAGGTTCGTAGTCCTTGCCGTCGGTCGGGTCCATCCGGACGGGCTCCGACAGCGTGACCGAGAGATCGACGCCGGGCTCGACGACACGGGCGAAGCGGCCTTTCTTGAAGGAGGCGGCATCGGGCGCGGCCGGGCAGGAGCCGTTCTCGGAGCTCGGCATAGAACACGGCCAGGCGACCTGCGTGACGACGCTTTTGGTCGCGCCCGCGCTCTCCACGACGCCATAGGCCACGGCGTCCGCCTCGGGGGCGGCGGCATCGGTGTAGAGCGCGACGATGGCGCCGTCGTTCAGGCCGGCGAGCTGGCCGGCTTGAAGGTTTCCGGCATAGATTGGCCACTGCCGGATCGCGGCGGCCTTGCCCAGTCTGAGCACCGGTTCATCGAGCAGGTCGCCCTCCAGGTCCGGTGTCTGTGTCGCCATCAGCGTGTTGCGCTTGATGTCGGCGACCACGGCCTGATGCAGCGTCCGGTATGTCAGGTCCGGCGTCTGGTTGAGCCGGCTCAGCATCGTGTAGGTGAAGACGCCATAGCTTTCGCCGTCGGCGGCGCCCTTCGGCGTTTTCTCCAGGGCCACCTCGGTCGTCTGGGCGGCATAGAAGAAGGCGGCTCGGCCACGGCCTTTCGGCAGCGCCTTGCGTTCGAGAACAAGCGACCGGACTGCCGAACCAGCGCCCTCCGGCACCCCGAGATCGGCCGGATCGACGGCGCGGGCGCGAGCGTCATCGCCGGCAATGTCGCGAAAACCGGTGGCGGAGTGGCAGGCATCGATGATGCCGAAGAAGTCGGCGCCTTTGTCGAGGATGCGCTGGACGCGCTCGCCGAGTTCGTCATCGACAATCGCACGGTCGACGCCTTCGCCGTTCCAGCGGCCGATGTCATAGGGAAGGAAAATCTGGTCGAGACCGCCTTCCTCGTCGCCATTCAGGTCCGGCTGCTGCGAGCCGTGGCCGGAGAAATAGAAGATGACGAGATCGCCATTGGCGGCCGTGTCCGCGAGATGATCGAGGCCGGCCAGAACCGATTGCCTTGTGCCGGGACCCGGCGCCGACACGCCGTCGGCCAAGTCCTTGACCCCATCGGCCAGGACGGTGACATCCCTCGCCCGCACACCCAGACGAACGAGCGTGTTGGCCACTTCACGGGCATCGTTCTTCGGTCCGACAAGGTGAATGGCTTCCGGAAGATTCGGATAGCCCGATACCCCGACGATAAGCGCTCGGGTCTCCGCATGCACCAAGGTACAGCCAAGCAGAAAAGCACTGGCAAAAACGCACGGCCACCCCAAGCGCACAGTCATGTCGCTCGCCCGCCACTATTTTAGCCCCAGCTCACATTCGCAACCAAGGCAGCCCATGTCCAGTTAAATCGCCAAGTTGGGCGCCCTGATGTCCATGTCAGGGCGCCTTCGCGGGCTTTTCGCAACAATCCGATGAATTTGTATCTGGCCCGTGACGGTCGTGGCCTCGCACCGGTCGTCGGATCAGGATGTTGCCTTGCCGCCGATCACCTTGAGTGTCGGGCGCTTGCGCCGGGTGACGATGCGGCCCGCCACCGGCGCGTCGGCGCGGCCGTCATCCTGCGCCTTCTCGGCAAACAGCCAGTCGATGAACACCTGCACGATCGGCGTCGATCGCATCTCGTTGCGGCAGACGACGTAGAAATCGTCGACCGCCGGCACCGACAGGCTGAACGGCGCGACCAGCATGCCTCTGGCCAGCATCGCGCTCGCCGTCACCGAATCGCCGAGCGCCACGCCATGGCCGTGGACCGCGGCTTCGGTCGCCATGCGGGCATCGCCCAGGTGATGGCGGCGGCCGCGCTCCAGATCCAGGGCATCGGCGGCTGCCAGCCAGGTGTGCCACTCTCGGCCATCGTCGCCATGCAGGAAGACATGGTCGGCGAGATCGCGCACGCTGCGGATCGGGCGGTTGTTGATCAATGTCGGGCTGACCACGGGAAACAGTTCGAGGCCCGACCATTTGCGCATCCAGCAATCGGCCCAGCTGCCGTCGCCATAGTGCACGCAGACATCGATATCCGGCGCCCTTATATCCTTGGGATCGTTGGAGGGATTAAGCGTCAGCTGGATGTCGGGATATTGCGCGGTGAAGCTGCCCAGCCGCGGCGTCATCCAAAGCAACAGCAGCGCCGGCACGCAGGACACCGACAGCGCGCCGCTGCTCGCCGGCCTTGTCAGCCGCTGGGTGGCTGCCGCGATGCCGTCGAAGGCGGTCGATACGGCCGGCAAGAGTTCGGCGCCATGCGGGGTCAGCTTGACCCTCTGGCCGACACGCTCGAACAGCTTGACGCCGAGCGATTGCTCCAGCGCCTTGATCTGGTGGCTGATGGCGCCGTGGGTGACATTCAGCTCGCTCGCCGCCTTGGTCAGCGAGCCATGGCGGGCCGTTGCCTCGAAGGCGCGCAACGGATTGAGGGGCGGCAGGCGCTTGGCCATCTGGCTCTCGGTAGTCTGTGAGTTTTTCTCACAGAAAACACCCTAACAATATCAATTGATTTTTCAAAGGGGCTGCCCGACACTTTGCCCCGGGAACAGCATCAAGACGTCAGGTCAACAGGCGGCCGGCGCAACCAGGGCGGAATCCGAACGGGTCGAGCCACGCGTCGCCGAAGACCAGAACGCTCCAGTCAAGCAGGGAGAACCGGCATGGGTTACGATCGCGGCAAGCTCGACGCGTTGCGTCGCAAATATGGCGAGAGCCATGGCGGCGAGATGTTCGACCCGAAATTCCGCAAGGTCGCCGACAAGATCTTTTCCAAGTCCGGCACAAGGCTGGCGCCCTATTCCGGCATCCCGACCTTCCTCGCCGCGCCTTATCGCGAAATCGCGGCCGAGAACCCGGATTTCGGCGATCTGCAGGTGGCGATGATCGGCGTGCCGATGGATCTCGGCGTCACCAATCGGCCGGGCTCGCGTTTCGGGCCGAGGGCGCTGCGCGCCATCGAGCGCATCGGCCCCTACAACCATGTGCTGGAATGCGCCCCGACCCACGAGCTCAGGGTCGCCGATATTGGGGACACGCCGTTCCGCAGCCGCTACCGGCTGGAGATCAGCCACGAGGATATCGAGCGCCGCACCAACCAGATCGTCGATGCCGGCGTCATTCCGCTTTCGGTTGGCGGCGACCATTCGATCACCCATCCGATCCTCAAGGCCGTCGGCAAGAAGGCCCCGGTCGGCCTGATCCACATCGATGCCCATTGCGACACCAGCGGCCTGTTCGATATGACCAAGTTCCATCATGGCGGGCCATTCCGCAACGCGGTGCTGGACGGCGTGCTCGACCCGACGCGCACCATCCAGATCGGCATCCGCGGCTCGGCCGAATATCTGTGGGAGTTCACCTACGAGTCCGGCATGACCGTGGTCCATGCCGAGGAGGTCACCGGCCTCGGCATTCCCGCCATCATCGAGAAGGCGCGCAAGATCGTCGGCGACGGCCCGACCTATGTCTCCTTCGACATCGACAGTGTCGACCCGGCCTTCGCGCCCGGCACCGGCACGCCGGAAGTCGGCGGACTGACGACGCGGGAAGTGCTGGAGCTGCTGCGCGGCATGAAGGGCCTCAACATCGTCGGCGGCGACGTCGTCGAGGTGGCGCCGCAATACGACGCCACCACAAACACGGCGCATGCCGCGGCACAGGTGCTGTTCGAGATCCTGAGCCTGATGGTGTTCAGCCCGGCTGTCACCGGCAAGGCAGCCTGATCCCGACAAAGCAAAGGGCGGCCGCCGCGCTGGAGCCGGCGACCGCCTCAAACAGACAAAGCTTCCAGACAGGGGAATAACAATGACAATCCGCACGACACTCAAATCAACCATCGCCGCCGTCTTGGTGCTGGGCGTCGCCGGTCTCGGCTTCGCCACACAGGCCGCCAACGCCGACGCACTGGCCGACATCACCAAGGCCGGCACCATCAATGTCGGCGTCTTCGCTGATTTTCCGCCCTTCTCCTCGGCCAGCGCCGACATGAGCCTCAAGGGCTACGACATGGACGTCGCGCAGTACATTGCCGACACGCTCAAGGTGAAGCTCAACCCCGTCGCCGTCACCGGCCAGAACCGCATCCCTTATCTGAACGACCACCGCGTCGACATCCTGATGAGTGTCGGCTATTCGAAGGAACGTGAACAGGTCATCGACTTCGCCGCCGCTTACGCACCCTACTACATCGCGGTGATCGGTCCGGCGGCCCTGACGGTCAAAGGCAAGGAAGACCTTGCCGGCAAGTCGATCGCCGTCAATCGCGGCACCCTCGAGGACACCTCGCTCACCGAAGCCGCACCCGCCTCGACCGACATCAAGCGCTTCGACAACTACAATTCGGTGATCCAGGCCTTCATCTCCGGCCAGACCCAGCTGATGGTCGTCGGCAACGATGTCGGCGCCCAGGTGCTGGCAAAGCAGGATCAGCTCAAGCCGGAGCAGAAATTCCAGCTTCTGACCTCGCCCTCGCATATCGGTCTCAACAAGAACGAGGACAGCCTGAAGAAGGCGGTCAACGACGCCATCGCCAAGATGCTGGCCGACGGCAAGCTCGACGAAAGCTCGAAAGCCTGGCTGAAGACGCCGCTCAATCCCGACAACCTCAAGGATTGAATTTCCGTGGCCTTTGCCTGGCTTCCAGGTGCTGCCGGCGACATCGCGCGCGGGGCGGCCACGACGATCCTGTTGATCGCCGTGACCACGCTGGCCGGAACGTTCCTCAGCATCCTGGGCGCGGCGGGACGCCGAAACGGTCCGGTGCTGCTCAAACGGGCGATCGCCATCTATGTCGAGATTGTCCGCAACACGCCGTTCCTGGTGCAGCTGTTCTTCATCTTCTTCGGGCTGCCCAGCCTCGGTATCAGGCTCGACCCGATGCTGGCCGCCATGCTGGCGATGACGCTCAACATGGCGGCCTACACCATCGAGATCGTTGGCGCCGGGCTTGACGCCGTCCCTGTCGGGCAGACGGAAGCAGCCCTGTCGCTTGGGCTGCGGCCACGCCAGGTGTTCATCAAGATCGTGCTGCCGCAGGCGCTCAAGGTGATCTTTCCGGCGCTCACCAGCCAAATCGTCATCATGATGCTGGAATCCGCCGTCGTGTCGCAGATCGCGGTGCGGGAGCTGACCTACGAGGCGGATATGCTGCAGGCGCGCACCTTTCGCTCCTTCGAGACCTATCTTGTCGTGACGATGGTCTATCTCGTCCTGTCGATGGCCTTGCGCCGGCTGCTGGTTTCCGGCGGGCGCCGCGTGCTGGGGGCTGGCGTGTCATGATCGAATTCACCTTCTGGGACATCGTTCGCAACCTGCTGCTCGCCGCCCGCTGGACGGTGCTGTTGTCGCTGGCCGCCTTCATCGGCGGCGGCATCGTCGGCATGATCGTGTTGTTCTTCAGGATCGCCAAGAACAGATGGAGCCGGCGCCTCGCCTCCGGCTATATCGCGCTGTTCCAGGGAACGCCGCTGCTGATGCAGCTCTTCCTGATGTTCTTCGGCCTGCCCATGCTCGGCCTGCGCATCGAACCATGGACCGCGGCGGTGCTCGGCCTCACCTTCTTCGCCAGCGCCTATCTGGCCGAAATCTGGCGCTCCGGCGTCGACGCACTGCCGCGCGGCCAGTGGGACGCAGGCGCCAGCCTCGGTCTGCACTATCTGCAGGAGCTCAGGCTGATCATCCTGCCGCAGGCCTTTTCGATCACCCGCGCGCCGACCGTCGGCTTCCTGGTGCAGCTGATCAAATCGACGGCGCTGACCTCGATCATCGGCTTCGAGGAGCTGGTGCGGACCTCCAACGCCATCAACAACGCCACCTTCGAGCCGTTCAAGGTCTATGGCCTGGTGGCGCTGATCTTCTTCGCCATGTGCTTTCCCCTGACGCAATACGCCCGTTCGCTCGAGAAGCGGGCATCGGCGCACTGAGCCGAAGGCATGTTGTGTCGACCCGCGGCCTCGGGGAGATTTGCTGGACTCACGGTGGAACGTCGCTGCGTTACGCAAGTTTTAAGCGATCGCATTCACCCTGGAGGACATGTTATGGCCAAGCGTCGAGAGCAAGAGACAGAGCTGACACCCACCGAGGCGACGGACCGCATCTGGGAACTCGCCAAGCAAATCGACGTCTGCATGTTCGTGACCTGGGACGGCGAATACAATCGCGCTCGACCGCTCTCCGCGCGCGTCTCGCGTGAAGAAAGCGCCATCTACTTCCTCGTCAATGATGACAGCGCCAAGAACAAGCAGCTGTCGGCCTATCCGAAAGTGACATTGGCCTGGAGCGACAGCAGCCACTACAAATACGTCACCATTTCCGGTCCCGCCGCTGTGACCAATGACAGGAAGAAAATTGCCGAGCTTTGGGAGAAAACCGACGCGGCTTGGTGGGACAATGCCGACGATCCCGAGATCCGTTTGATAACGGTCAAGCCGGACGAAGGCGAATTGTGGGACAGCCCTGGACTGGTCGTTGCAACGGCAAAGATGGCGTTGGCGGCCCTCACCGGCTCCAAGCCGGATGTGGGCGACAACGCCAAGGTCGATCTCTGACGACCGCCCGACAAGTGATCGTTGAACTTTTCACGCGCTCTTCTTGCGTTCCGCCACTTCGACGCCAAGCCGGAACGCCTGGCCATCCGCATAGGAGCGTGCGTGACTTTCAGCCTCGAATGGGACTGTCAGCGTGTTGCCGTAGGCGGTAACGCGGACGGTCCATTTCTTGTCGCGAATGATTTCGACGGCGTGCTGCTCGGGCGATTCCATGATTTCCTCCACCATCACCAAGTGAGAGGGCGCAAAAATAGCGTCGTAAAGTCGTTTGAATGCGAACAATCCCACACAGCCGTGTCGCAATGTTTTGAATCGACCGCGCGTGTCCATAGGGCCCTTGAGCAACTTGGTTTCCTGCCCGAGCCGCTCTGACTCGCTGGAAGTCGTTAGGGGTGAACCCCATCCGGCCGTGGACCTATGTGCCGCGTGCCTTCCGGAAGCGGTCTCTCTCGTCGGTGCCCCGCGAGAGAGCGGAGAGATTGCAGGGGCCACTACTCGTGCTCATCCGGTTTGGTACTTGCTTGCAGTGCTTCGAGCGTTTCGCGCCCTTGCCCGGCTCCCCACAGAAATGCGTCCGCGTCCAGCCCGTGCACTCGACTTCAATCTCACACCGAATGCAGGGATTTCGAGGTCCACAGCCGGACATGGCGACTGCTTGGCAATCGGCGTCCGGTCAATGCCCAAACACCAACGGCGGCGCGATCCGATCGCGCCGCAGCCAGCGCACCAGAAGCAGGGCCGCCACCACGGCCAGCCCCGACGACAGGCCGATCCAGATGCCGACGCCATGCAGGCCGAAATGGAAGGCGAGCAGCACGCCGAGCGGCAGGCCGACGCCCCAATAGCCGATCGCGGCGTAGATCATCGGCACCTTGGTGTCGTGCAGGCCGCGCAGCATGCCGGCGGCAACCGCCTGCGCGCCGTCGAAGACCTGGAACAGCGCGGCGAAGGCCAGGAACGACACGGCAAGCGCGATCACCCTGGCATTGGCCGGGTTGCTGAGATCGATGAAGGCGCTGATCAGGAGATGCGGCCACAGGATCATCACCAGCCCCATCAGCGCCATGAACGAGACACCGATGACGAAGGCGGTCCAGCCAGCGCGGGAAACGCCTTCCGGATTGCCGGCGCCGTGGGCAAGACCGACGCGCACCGTCACCGCCTGGTTGAGGCCGAGCGGCACCATGAAGCTGATCGAGGCGATCTGGATGGCGATCGCGTGCGCGGCCAGCGAATCCGCGTCGATCAAGCCCATCAGCAGCGCCGCCGCATTGAAGATCGTCACCTCGAAGGCGAGGATGCCGGCAATCGGCAGGCCGAGCCGCAACAGGCCCTTGAAGCGCGGCCAGTCAGCGCGCCAGAAACGCCCGAACAGATGGTAGCGGCGGAATTTCCTCTCCAGCATCACCACGACGGCCATGCCGGCGAACATCAGCGTGCTGGACAGCGTGGTGGCAAGGCCTGAGCCGGCAATGCCCATCGGTTCGACGCCGAGATTGCCGAACATGAACACCCAGTTGAAGAAGACGTTGCAGGCAACGGCGACGAAGACGATGACCAGCGCCCAGCCCGGCCGCTCCAGTGCCGAGATGAACGAGCGCAGCACGATATAGCCGTAGAACGGCAGCACCGCCCATTCGAGGTAGCGCAGATAGATGCCGGCCTGACGCGCCAGCGCCGGTTCCTGGCCCATGGCCAGCAGAATGGCCTCGCCATGCCAAAGCACGATCCAGATCGGGATGCAGATAAGGATCGCCAGCCACAGGCCCTGGCGCACCGTGCGGCGCAGGTCGCGCACCGAATGACGGCGGCGTCCGAGTTCGGTGGCGATCATCGGCGAGGTCGCCAGCATCAGGCCAAGCCCGAAGATCAGCGGCATGAAATAGAGGTTGGCGCCAAGCGCGCCGCTGGCCAGCGTATCCGGCCCCAACCGACCCATCATCATGACGTCGGTGGCCGTCATCGCGGTCTGGCCGAGATTGGTCAGCACCATTGGCCAGGCGAGCGCCAGCGTCGCCCTGATTTCCTGACGCCAAAGATTTTCCGGCGCGCGAGCACCGGCTTCGATCGCAGACATTTTCCGCTCTTTCCAGGTACGGCACGTCGGCAAGGAGCCGGAAGCCGCATGTCAAACGGCAAAACCTTCGGTTTCGCAGCGTTTGCGTCAGCTTTTGGACGAAACGCGACATGAAGGCAAGAGAGGAGGGAGCGAGAACAGATTAAGCCAGGGATTGGCTTCCGCGCTCTACCGGATCGCGTCCAGCACCTGCCGCTGCCGGTGCATCTCGAGGAAAATCCGGTAATCGCGGTCGAAGCGCCCGGTTGCCGTGGGGTTGGACGCGCGCCTCTTGCCGCCCTGCTGCATGGCAAGGCAGGCAGCGTTGAGGTCGGGAAAAAGCCCGGCCGCGGTGGCCGCCACCATGCCAGTGCCGAGCAGCACCGCCTCGTCGGCCAGCGGCTCGATCACCGTGCAACCGGTGGCGTCGGCATAGAGCTCCATCAAAAGCGGGTTCTTGGTGTGGCCGCCGGTGACATGAAGCGTGTCGATCAGGTAGCCGTTCTCGTTCAGCGCCTCCAGCACATGGCGCACGCCGAGCGCGATGCCGACGGCGGTGCGCCAGTAGAGCTTGCACAGGCTGTCGAAGGAGGAATCCAGCGTCAGCCCGCTGACGACGCCGACGGCGTGCGGATCGGCAAGCGGCGAGCGGTTGCCGTGGAAGTCCGGCAGCACATGCAGCCTTGCAGCCAGGCTTTCGCCCTCGATGGTGCGCAGTTCGGCGACACGCCGGGCGATTTTGGCATGCATGGCGGCGTCTGGCTCGCCGCCGGCGCCGTGCCAGCGGATGATGTGGTCGAGCAGGGCGCCTGTCGCCGACTGGCCGCCTTCCGACAGCCACAGCTTGGGCAGCGCCGCGCCGTAATAGGGACCCCAGACGCCGGCGAATGGCTGCGGGTCGGGCGACATCGCCATGACACAGGAGGATGTTCCGGCGATCAGCGCCAGATGGCGGCCGATGTTCTGTTCGTCACCGGCAAAGCCGCCGAGCACGCCAAGCGCGCCGGCATAGGCATCGATGACGCCGGCGCCGACCCGGCACTTTTCCGTCAGGCCAAGCTCCGCCGCCGCCTGCTCGGTCAATTGGCCGATATCGGCGCCGACCGCACTGGCTCTCTCCGGCAAATTGCCGTGCTCAAAAAGATCATCGAGGCCGACGATCTCGAAGAAATCGCGCCGCCAGCCGCTCTCTTCATGCGCCAGATAGGTCCATTTGGCGGTCAGCGTGCATTGCGAGCGGGCCAGCGAGCCTGTCGCTTGCCAGGTCAGGAAATCGGTCAGGTCAAATAGATAGCCGGCTTCATTCCAGGTCTTCGGTAGATGTCGTTTCAGCCACATCAGCTTCGGCGTCGCCATTTCCGGCGACATGACGCCACCGACATAATCAAGCACGGCGTGGCCGCTTGTCGTGCATTCGTCGGCCTCGGCTATGGCGCGATGGTCGAGCCAGACGATGGTGTCCCAGCGCTTGTCGCCGCTGACCGAGACGCTGAGCTGGTCGCCTTGCCGGCCACGCACCACCAGCGAACAGGTGGCGTCGAACGAGATGCCGACAATATCTTCGGCGGCGACGCCGGCTTTTTGGCGCGCGGCGCGTACGGCGGTGCAGACTGCCGACCAGATATCGCGCGAATCATGTTCGGCGTGATCGGCCTTTGGCTGGTTCTTGGCGATGGGCCGCTCGGCGCGTCCGAGCAAGCTGCCAGTGGTGTCGAGAATGCCCGCGCGGGCGCTCCCGGTGCCGACATCGACCGCGCAGACAAATTGTTTCGTCAAGATGCTTTAACTCTCGCTCCCAGGCCTGCAATCAGATCGGGCAATTGCAGCATGTCAGCAAATATAAAGTCCGGTTCACTCGACGCAAGCCGCGCTTTCAAGGTGGGGTTGCCGGCATGCGAGCCGCCGGTGAAGGCAAGGACGCGCATGCCTGCCGCCCGCGCCGCGGCGATGCCGGCGGGGCTGTCCTCGACGACGACGCAGTTGCGCGGCTGGGCTCGCATGCTGGCGGCGGCATGCAGGAACAAGTCCGGCGCGGGCTTTCCCTTGGCCACCATGCCGGCGCTGAACAGATGTGGCTCCATCAGCCCAAGCAATCCGGTGACGTCGAGCGCATAGCGGATACGGTCGAGCGTGCCCGAGGACGCGACGCAGAACGGCAGCCCGAGCTTCGGCAGCATCTCCGTGACGCCGGGGATCGGCTTCAGCTCCTCGCGGAACCTGCGCATCAATTCGACGCGCATCTCGGTCAGGTGCCTGTCGGTGATGTCGAGCCCGAAGTCGCGGCCTAGGATCTCGCGGACGGTTTTCATGCTCTTGCCGAGGAAATGCTCGTAGGCGGTGTCCTCACTGACGCTGCCACCGGCAAGTTCGATCATGCCAATCAGCGCCGAGACGGAGAGCGCTTCGCTGTCGACCAGAACGCCGTCGCAGTCGAAGATGACCAGTTCAGGCGCCATGGTTTCGGGTGGTCTCAGAGCTTGCCGGCGAGGTAGCGCGTCAGCGTGGCCCGCGCGCCATCCGCCCACAATACATCGAGGGCATGAGCGAACGCCTCGACGAACGGTGCGGCGCGGCCGACATCGCCATAGATGTCCTCCATGGCAAGCCAGGCGGCAGGCGCTTCCCTGGCCGCCTTTGCCGTCACCTGCAGCCGGTCCCAGCTCGGATCGTTGGGCTCGATGACGGCGCCGCTATCCGTCGTGCCGAAGCAGTAGCGGCACCACAGCGCTGATTCCAGCGCCAGGCCGGCGACGCTTTTCCCCGCCTTCAGGCGGTCGGCGATGGTCGGGATGATGAATTTCGGCTGGCGGTTGGAGCCGTCGAGGCAGAGACGGCGCACCGTGTCGCCGATCTTGGGATTGGAGAAGCGGCTCTCGATGAGCTGGTAGTACTCTTCCAGAACCGTGTCCGGCACCGGCGGCACCGTCGGAATGATCTCTTCCCGTTCGAGTTTGGCCAGGAAGCCGGCGACCAGAGGCTCCTGCATCGCCTCATGGACGAAATGGATGTCCATCAAGCCGGCCGGATAGGCAATGGCGGCATGGCCGCCATTGAGGATGCGGATCTTCATCAACTCATAGGGTGCGACGTCCCTGACGAACTGCACGCCGACTTTTTCCAATGGCGGACGGCCATCGGTGAAATGGTCTTCCAGCACCCATTGCCGGAACGGCTCGCAGAACACCGGCCAGTTGTCCTCGACGCCAAAGTCCCTGGCCAGGATGCCGCGCTCGCGGTCGGTGGTGGCCGGGGTGATGCGATCGACCATGCCGTTCGGAAAGGCAACATGGTCGCTGACCCAGTTCGCCAGATCCTCGTCGATCAGGCGCGCCAGGCCGATGACGCCGTCGGAGGTGACATGGCCATTGTGGGGGATGTTGTCGCAGGACATCACTGTGAACGGCACGATGCCGTCATCGCGGCGGCGTACCAGTCCGGCAAGGATGATGCCGAACACGGTCTTCGGCGTGGCGCCTGGCTGCGCGTCGGCGGCGATATCGGGATGGGTCGGGTTGAACACGCCGGAGGCCGGATCGATGAAGTAGCCGCCCTCGGTGATGGTCAGCGAAACGATCCTGATCGCCGGGTCGGCAAGCCGTTCGATGATGCCGGCCGCGTCGCCCGGCGTCAGGAAGTCGATCATCGCGCCGGTGACGCGGGCACTCATATGGCCACTATCCTGCTCGACCACCGTGGTCAGCCAGTCCTGCTCTTCCAGTTTGGCCCGGCCGATCTTCTCGCCCTCGAACACGCCGGCGCCGACCAGCGCCCAGTCGTGGCCGATGCCCGAATTGAACAGGTCGTCGAGATAGACGGCCTGGTGCGAGCGATGGAAATTGCCGACTCCGAAATGCACGATGCCGGCCTTGAGCGCCGCGCGGTCATATTTCGGACCGGCGACCTTGGCGGGCAGCTTGGAGAGATTTGAAGACGAGAGTTTCACGGTCATCTGTTTTACCCTTTGGCCGGGCTGCGGCCTTCGTTACTCCCTCTCCCCGTCTTTCACGGGGGAGAGGTAGGGGCGGTGCAATCTTCCGAGGTCGATGCTGCCCGCCCCTGATGTCGGCCTCTTCTCCGCGCGGAGGAACGAGGAGAAGAGGCTGTCCCCGCCCTCAACTCATCCACTGGCCGCCATCGACATTGTAGGTCTGAGCGACGATGTAGTCGGCGTCACTGCTGGCGAGAAAGACCGCCATGCCGGTAAGGTCATGGGCCGTGCCCATGCGGCCATAGGGCACGGCGTCACCGACCAGCTTCTTCTTCTCGCCCTTCGGCCGGTTTTCGTACTTGGCGAACAGCGAATCAACGTGATCCCAATGCTCGCCATCGACCACGCCGGGGGCAATCGCGTTGACGTTGATGCGGTGCTTGATCAGGTCGAGCCCCGCCGACTGGGTCAGCGAGATGACGGCGGCCTTGGTGGCGCAATAGACGCCGACCAGTGCCTCGCCGCGCCGTCCGGCCTGGCTCGCCATGTTGATGATCCTGCCGCCCTTGCCTCGCGCGATCATCGAGCGGGCGGCGGCCTGCAGCATGAACAGCGTGCCGGCGACATTGACGGAGAACAGCCTGTCGTAGCTCGCCCTGGTGATCTCGACGATCGGCGCCAGATCGAACAGGGCGGCGTTGTTGATCAGGATATCGAGGCCGCCGGTCTTCGCCTCGACGGCTTTCACCGCCGCCTCGATCGAGGCAAGGTCGGTCACGTCGAGCTTGACCGCATAGGCCTTGACGCCGATCTCGGCGACTGTCTTCTGCGCAGCCTCCAGATTGATGTCGGCAATGGCGACGGTGGCGCCTTCGCCGATATAGGCTTCCGCGAAAGCCCTGCCGATGCCACGGGCGGAGCCCGTGATCAGCGCCGATTTGCCGGCCAGTCGCATGGTCACATCGCCTTTCCGTCGGCGCCGAAACGATGCAGCTTGGCCTTGTCGGGCGTCAGATAGATGGTGTCGCCGTGATGCACGGCCAGCTCGCCGTCGGCGCGCACCGTCAGCGGACCGACGCCATCGGCCTGGACGTGCAGGAAGGTGTCGGATCCCAGATGCTCGGCAACGCCGACGGTCGCTTTCCATTCGCCAGCGGTGGTCGAGATCTCCATGTGCTCGGGACGGATGCCGATCGTCTTGGCGCCGTATTTGGCCGCCGGCGCGCCTTCGATGAGGTTCATCTTCGGCGAGCCGATGAAGCCGGCCACGAACAGGTTCTTCGGTGTCTTGTAGAGTTCCATCGGCGAGCCGACCTGCTCGATGTTGCCGGCGTTCAGCACGACGATCTTGTCGGCCATGGTCATGGCTTCGACCTGGTCGTGGGTGACGTAGATCATGGTGGTCTTGAGCTGGTGGTGCAGCTCGCTGATCTCCAGCCGCATCGTGCCGCGCAAGGCGGCGTCGAGGTTGGACAGCGGTTCGTCGAACAGGAAGGCCGAGGGCTGGCGCACGATGGCGCGGCCGATGGCGACGCGCTGGCGCTGGCCGCCGGAGAGCTGGCCGGGCCGGCGTTCGAGATAGTTGGTGAGGTTCAGCACGCGCGCCGCGTCCTTCACCTTCCTGTCGATGGTGGCCTGGTCCTCGCCCGCCATCTTCAGCGGGAAGGCGATGTTCTTGGCCACCGTCATGTGCGGGTAGAGCGCGTAGGACTGGAACACCATGGCGAGCTTGCGCTTGGCCGGCGCTTCGCCGGTGACATCACGGCCGTCGATGTTGATGGTGCCGCCGCTGGTGTCCTCCAGCCCGGCGATCAGGCGCAGCAGCGTTGACTTGCCGCAACCCGACGGGCCCACGAAGACGACGAACTCGCCATTCTCGATCACCAGGTCGAGGCCGGGGATGATGGACGTCGCCCCGAAGGACTTGGAGACGTTCTTGAGCGTGATGTTTCCCATGGTTTCCTCCCCGAGGGGTTATTTTTCGTCGTTTGCTTCAGGCAACGTCCGTTACTTCACCGCACCAAATGTCAGGCCGCGCACCAGCTGCTTCTGGCTGAACCAGCCCATGATCAGGATCGGCGCGATGGCCAGTGTCGAGGCCGCCGAAAGCTTGGCCCAGAACAGGCCTTGCGGGCTGGAGAACGAGCTGATGAAGGCCGTCAGCGGTGCTGCTTCGGTAGTCGTCAGCCGGATCGTCCAGAACGCCTCGTTCCAGGCCAGGATGATGTTGAGCAGCATGGTCGAGGCGATGCCCGGCACCGCCATGGGTGTGAGCACATAGACGATCTCGTTCCACAGCGAAGCGCCGTCCATGCGCGCCGCTTCCAGGATCTCGCCGGGGATTTCGCGGAAGTAGGTGTAGAGCATCCACACCACGATCGGCAGGTTGATCAGCATCAGCATGATCATCAGGCCGATGCGGCTGTCGAGCAGGCCGGTGTCGCGGAAGATCAGGTAGATCGGGAACAGCACGGCGACCGCAGGCATCATCTTGGTGGACAGCATCCACATCAGGATGTCCTTGGTTCGCTTGGTCGGCGAGAAGGCCATCGACCATGCCGCCGGTATGGCGACCAGCAGGGCCAGGATGGTCGAGCCGACCGAGAGCAGCACCGAGTTGAAGAAGAATTTGAAGTAGCCGCTCTGCGCCTGGACCTCGGCGTAGCTCTCCATCGTCCCGGACGGGATGATGCTGAAGCCCTGGATGGCTTCCTGCTCCGACTTGAACGAGGTGATGATCGTGTAGAGGATCGGGAAGAAGATCAGCAGGGCGACGATCCAAGCGGCCGCGGTCGCGATCGTCTTGTGCTGGGTGGTGACTGAGCGTGCCATCGTATCCTCCCTATTTGTCCAGGTTCTTGCCGACGGCGCGCATGGCGAAGAAGGCAACGATGTTGGCGAGAATGACGGCGATCACACCGCCGGCGGATGCCTGGCCGATTTTGAATTCCAGCAACGCCTTCTGGTAGACGAGGAAGGGCAGGTTGGTGGAGGCGTATCCCGGGCCGCCATTGGTGGTGACGAGGATCTCGGCATAGACGGAGAGCAGGAAGATCGTCTGGATCAGGATGACGACGGTGATGGCGCGCGACATATGCGGCAGCGTCAGATAGATGAAGCGGCTGATGAAGCCGGCGCCGTCCATCTCGGCGGCCTCCTTCTGCTCACCGTCGAGCGACTGCAGCGCGGTCAAGAGGATCAGCGTCGCGAAAGGCAACCACTGCCAGGCGACGATGATGATGATCGCCAGCATCGGATGTTGCCCGAACCAGTCGATCGGCTGGGCCCCGAACAAGCGCGCTATATCGGCGAACACGCCATATTGCGGGTGCATGATCATGTTCTTCCAGACCAATGCTGCCACCGGCGGCATGACGAAGAACGGCGAAATGACGAGAATGCGGACGATGCCTTGTCCCCACATCGGCTGATCGATCAGAAGCGCCAGCAGGATGCCGCCGATCACCGTGATCAGAAGCACGCTGACCACCAGCGTGAGCGTGTTGAGGATCGATTGCAGGAAGGCCGGGTTTGAATAGAACAGCGCGTAGTTCGAGAAGCCCACGAAGCCGTCGTGGATCGGGTTGAGTGGGTTGTACTGCTGGAAGGAGAACCAGATGGTGATGACCAGCGGCACAATCATCCAGACGAACAGCAGCACCACGGATGGCGCCATCATGAAACGGGCAAGCGAACGGGTCTGCTGAGTAGCCATGACGGTCACCCTTCACTGGTCAGACTGAATTTTCAGAGGCGTTAAAGGCGGCCGCCCGAACTGGGATTCGGGCGGCCGTTGCCGGCCAGGAAGGCGACCGGCATTCGGCACCGGGAGGAGCCTTACTTGATATAACCGCCTTCGGTCATTGCCGCGGTGGCAGCGTCCTGGGCCTGCTTCAGCGCATCGTCGACGCTCGACTGGCCGGCAAGAGCCGCCGAGAAGAGCTGGCCGACTGTGGTGCCGAGACCCTGGAATTCAGGGATGGCGACGAACTGGACGCCGACATAGGGCACCGGCTTGACGGTCGGATGCGTCGGATCGGCGGCGTTGATGGAGTCCAGCGTCATCTTGGCGAACGGAGCCGCCTTCTGGTACTCGGCATTGGCGTAGAGCGAGGAGCGCGTGCCCGGAGGAACGTTGGCCCAGCCTTCTTTCGAAGCGACCAGTTCCGCGTAGTGCTTGCTGGTCGCCCAGGAAACGAACTTCTCGGCGGCGTCGGCCTTCTGCGTGCCGGCGGGGATCGCCAGCGACCATGCCCACAGCCAGTTGCCGCGCTTGCCCAGGCCATTGTCGGGCGCCAGGGCATAGCCGACCTTGTCGGCGACGGTCGAGTTCTTCGGGTCCGAAACGAAGGACGCCGCGACGGTGGCGTCGATCCACATGCCGCACTTGCCCTGCTGGAACAGCGCCAGGTTTTCGTTGAAGCCGTTGGACGACGCGCCTTCGGGGCCGTCGGCCTTCATCAGGTCGACATAGAACTGCAGCGTGTTCTTCCATTCGGGCTGGTCGAACTGCGGCTTCCAGTTCTCGTCGAACCAGCGGGCGCCGAACGAGTTCGACATCGCCGTCAGGAAGGCCATGTTCTCGCCCCAGCCGGCCTTGCCGCGCAGGCAGACGCCATTCACGCCATTGGCGCGGTCGGTCATCTTGTCGGCGGCCTGCTTGATGAAGTCCCAGGTCGGCGCGTCGGGCATCTTCAGCCCGGCCTTGTCCATCAGGTCCTTGCGGTACATGACGAACGAGCTTTCGCCGTAGAAGGGCGCGGCATAGAGCTTGCCGTCGACCGAAAGACCGCCGGCGATGGCCGGGATGATGTCCTTGGCGTCATAGTCGTCGCCGAGCTTGTCGAGCGGCAACAGCCAACTCTGTTTGGCCCAGATCGGAACCTCGTAGGTGCCGATGGTCATCACGTCATACTGGCCGCCCTTGGTGGCGATGTCGGTCGTGACGCGCTCGCGCAGCACGTTTTCCTCGAGCGTAACCCAGTTCAGCGTGATGTCGGGGTTAGCCTTGGTAAAGTCGTCGGTCAGCTTCTGCATGCGGACCATATCGCCATTGTTGACGGTGGCGATGGTGATGGATTCGGCGTGTGCGGCGAAGGCAAGAGCGCTTGCCGACAACAAGCCCAGGGTGAGCGTGCGAAGTTTCATCAAATTCCTCCCATGAACCAAGATGAGCATTTGCCTTGGCTGTGAGCAATTACTCATTTAGTGTTAATTATGTCAAGCCGGATTCGATGCTGCAGCGCAGCACACCGGCGACGCCGATGGGCAATGGACGCGCGGATAGTGCGGGGACGAGCCCCGCCCGCCGCCTTTGTCAGGCGGCAGGACAGGACGGCGTGCAGGATTGAGTGGGATTGCTGGAGGCTTGCCTCTCAGCAGGCGATCTCGGCCAGCAGCCAGTCGCGGAAGGCGCGGATCTTCGGCACGTTGCGGCGCGCTTCCGGGTAGACCAGCCAATAGGCGTGGCCGTCGTCACCGACCAGGTCGAAAGGCTGGATCAGGCGGCCGTCCGCCAGCTCCGCCTTGAACAGCGCCCTGGTCAGGATCGCCACGCCATGACCGGCGATTGCCGCATTGGCCTCATAGGCCTGTGCGCCCATGCTGCTGCCGGGCCGACTGGCAAGATCGTGCGAATGCACGCCGGCAGCCTCGAACCACTGCGTCCACCAGATGTCGCCGGGATCGAGGATCGGCAGCCGCAACAGGTCGGCCGGTTCCTTGACGCCGCCAATGCTCGCGGCCAGCCTGGGGCTCAGCATCGGCGTGAAATCGGCATCGAGCAGCTTGTAGGCTTCAAGCCCCGGCCATTTGCCGCCACCCGAGCGGATGGCGAGATCGACATCCTCGCGGGCGAAATCGGTCAGCCGGCTCGACGTTTCGAGCCGCACGGCAAGAGCCGGATGCGCGATCTGGAACGAGCCCAGATGATGCGCCAGCCAGTTCGAGGCAAAGGTCAGCACGGTGGTGACACATAGCAACCCATCGGCCCCGCCGCGTGCCGCGGCATAGGCCTGGCCAAGAATGGCGAAGGCCTCGCTGACCGCCGGCGCCAGGCGCTGTCCGGCCTCGGTCAGTGCGATCTGGCGCGGCCGCCGCAGGAAAAGCGGCGCGCCGACCCGTTCCTCCAGCACCTTGATCTGATAGCTGACCGCAGCCTGCGTCATGGCAAGCTCCTCGGCGGCCTTGGTGAAGGAAAGATGCCGGGCCACCGCTTCGAACACCCGGATCGCCTGCAGCGGCGGGAGCTGCGAAACCTGTCGCGAGCCAAGGTCCGGCATAAAGCCTCCTTATGGGTCCTTATCGACGTTCGATTGGCAAAGGCGGCCGGCAAGACCGACATTCAGCATCAGCCCGTCATTCGGGTGCAAGATAGCGAAGGTTGACGATCATGACCATGGCGCAGCAAAAATGCATTCCAACCCCGGATCATCGCTGGATTTCGTGGCTCGCGGACGGATTCGGCTGGTTCGCTGTCAGAAAAAGAGCGCATCTCGACATCAGGGACCTCTCCCCGCATTTGCAACGCGACCTCGGTTTCCTTGATGGCAACGACCCTTTCGGGCGGGGCAAATAGCTTGACTGACCTTATCCCAAATAGGTCACGGTGCCGTTACAGTCCCGCAAGCGAAAGCGGTTCGGCGTCATCCGCTAGCCAGCAGGGCTGCCGCCGTCCGTTCATCGGTTATGAGCCCGTTGACCAGCCGCCTGTTCACCGCCGCCAGGATACCAGGCAGCTTGCGCTCGCCCATGGCAAGCGCGATGACCAGCGATTTTTCGCGTGACGGCAGCGAAGCCGACGACACCCGGTCGTTGGTGATGCCTTCGATCATGCGGCCTTCGCGATCGAACACCCAGCCGACGATTTCGGCGATGCCGCCGGCCTTCTGCAGCGCCTTCAACTCACTTTCCGAAATGAAGCCGTCCTCGTAGAGCGGCGCCTTGGGGCCGAGGTCGCCAATGCCGATGAAGGTGACGTCGGCCTCGGCGGCCAGCGCCAGCGTCGGCTGGATCATCGGCTGGTTGAGCAGCATCTCGCGCTCCTCCGGCGAAGAGGCGATGACCGGCAGCGGCATCGGGAAGGATCGCGCCTTCACCCTGTCGGCCATGGTGAAGATGACGTTGTAGAAGGCGGCCGAGCCGTCCGGCGAGATGTTGCCGGTCAAGGACACCACCTTGTGCTGCGGACAGTCCATCGGCGGCAGCTGCTCGATCGCCGCCTTCAGCGTGCGCCCGGTGCCGATCGCCATGACGATCGGGGTCGGCGATCGCAGCCGCCGCTCGATCTCGGCGGCGGCCGCCTCGGCGATGCCGATGGTGGTGGAGGACGAGTTGGGATCGCTCGGCACCACCTCGACCAGATCGAGCGCGAAGCGCAATTTCAGCCGTGCCGCCAGATCGAGGCAGTTGGCGATCGGATGGTCGACGCGAACCTTGATCAGCCCTTCCGACACCGCCAGCGATACCAGCCGCTGTGCCGTCTGCCGTGAAATGCCGAGCGTGGCGGCAATCTGGTCCTGCGTGTTGCCGGCAACATAATAAAGCCAGCCGGCGCGCGCCGCGTCGTCCAGCCTGTTGCTGCCGCCATCCTGCCGGATACTCACGTCCTGCCTCCCGAAGCCGCCGGTCATCAGGGCGGTTCGCCGCTACTCTTACAGGGAAAAGCGTCCTGCGCAATTGTCAATCTCCAGGGCAATTGCTTGCGCCGCGACATGCCCACGACGGAAATGTCATCCTTCGCTCGTGTCGAGCGAGGGATGACGGGCGGTTTCGGCCCTGGAAAGACGACAAGGGATAGCTGGCCGGAAGGTTTATCTCCCGGCGCAAACCCTTTAAGGGATCAGAAAAAGGGATTTTCTCCATGACACCGAAAGCGGTTTTCTGGGATATGGACGGCACGCTGGTCGACAGCGAACCCCTGCACGAAGCCGCCCTGGTGGCGGCGATGCGCAATGTCGGCCTCGTGCCGCCGCCCGACCTGCATGAGCGCGTGCTCGGTGTCGCCGCCTGGCCGGTCTACGAAATGATGCGCGACGAGTTCGGCCTGGATCTGCCCTTCGACGACTGGATCGTCCGCAAATACGAGCACTATCTGCCGCTTGTAGAGAGCCTGAAGCCGCGCCCCGGTGCGATCGAGATCTTCAACGATCTGCGGGCAAGGGGCGTCGCGCAAGCCGTCGTGTCGAATTCGGACCGGATGATCGTCGACGCCAATCTGCACATGGTCGGGCTGACCTATCCTGGCATGAAGACGATCAGCCGCAACGATGTGCGCGAAGGCAAGCCGCATCCCGAACCATTCCTGCGCGCCGCGTATCTCGCTGGCGTCGATCCCGCGCAGGCAATAGCGATCGACGACAGCTGGCCGGGCGCCATGGCGGGGCTGGCGGCGGGGATGAAGACGATCTTCTGGCCGGAAGCGCCGATGGCTGGTCCGCCGGGCGCTGTCGTCATCAACAGCGCCGGTGAGCTTCGGGCAGAACTGGGGCTCTAGCCAGGCGCTCAGTTCCGGTAGGCCGGTTCCTGCTCGTCGAGGATCGCCTTCAACTCGCTGAGATGGCGTTCGGCCTGGCCGGGATAGTCATCCATCTCGCTCGCCGCCTTCTCCGCGATCGCGTCCGAGAGCACGCGCAACGGCCGGCCGGTCCACAGCGCCTTGATATAGGTCTCGGCGGCACGCTCGAAATAGAACATGCGGTTGAAGGCATCGGCGACCGTGTCGCCGATGACCAGCACGCCGTGATTGCCCATCACCATGACCTTGACCTTGGGATCGACGAGCAGCTGCGAACAGCGCTCGCCCTCTTCCTCGAAGGCCAGCCCGCCATAGTGGCCGTCGACGACATGGCGGTTGAAGAACATCGCCGAATTCTGGTCGACCGGCGGCAAGCGAGAGTCGGCGAGCGACGCCAGCACCGTGGCATGGATGGAATGGACATGCATGACGCAGCGCGCGTGCCGCACATTGCGATGGATGGCGCCGTGCAGGCCCCACGCGGTCGGATCGGGCGCGTTCGGGCCGGAGAGCGTATCGGGATCGTTGGCATCGATCATCAAAAGGTCGCTCGCCTTGATGCGCGAGAAATGCATCTGGTTGGGGTTCATCAGGAACTGCGTGCCGTCATCGTTGATGGCCAGCGAGAAATGGTTGGCCACCGCCTCGTGCATGTTGAGCCGCGCCGTCCAGCGAAAGGCGCAGGCGAGATCGACGCGCTCCTCATGGAAGGGCAGGTTGGTCAGCGTTTCCTTCTGCAGGCGGGCGATGCTCATCGACGACACTCCGTGAAAGAGGCGAGAATGCCGCGACCAGCCCGGGCCCGCAACCGGTTTCGCTTGGTGCAGCCCACGGCCCTATGCCGCCGTGCTTGCTGCTACGCCGGTCCGCAGCCCGCCATGCTCGACGATGAAATCGATGACCTCCTGCAGCCCCTTGCCGCGCGACAGATCGGTGAAACCGAACGGCCGCTTGCCGCGCATGCGGCTGGCGTCGCTCTCCATCACGTCGAGGTTGACGTTCACATAGGGCGCAAGATCGCTCTTGTTGATGATGAGGAAATCGGAGCGGGTGATCGCCGGCCCGCCTTTGCGCGGGATCTCCTCGCCCTGGCAGACCGAGATGACATAGAGCGTCAGGTCGGCAAGGTCCGGCGAGAAGGTGGCGGCGAGGTTGTCGCCGCCGGATTCGATGAAGACGATGTCGAGATCCGGAAATTTCCGGTTCATCTCGGCGATCGCCTGCAGGTTGATCGAGGCGTCCTCGCGGATGGCGGTATGCGGGCAGCCCCCGGTCTCGACACCCATGATGCGATCCTCGGGCAGCGCCTGCAACCGGGCCAGCATCATGGCATCTTCCTTGGTGTAGATGTCGTTGGTGACGACGGCGATCGAGAATTCGTCGCGCAGCGCCTTGCACAGCTTTTCGGTCAGCGTCGTCTTGCCCGAACCGACCGGGCCACCAATGCCGACGCGCAGCGGGCCATTTTTCTGTGTCATGTGGGAAACTCCGTGATGGCAAGGACTGCGAAGCCGAGCCCGATCAGCAGGCACAGCGGCGAATAATAGCGGACATCGAGCCGCGCGAAAGGCTGCTCCGGCGCCAGCCGGCGCCACCATGGCGTGAAGCCGGCGATGCCGCGCCCCAGGAAAACCATACAGATGAGCAGCGCGGTTGCAGCAAGGCCCTCCCTGGGGAAGGGTGAAGCAAAGACGCCCTCGAGCGCCAGCGGCCACAGCGTCGCCAGGCCCAGGCACGCGGCCACGGCGAAACTGGCGAACGGCGTCGGCATGTCATCGACACCGTGAAAGCCGACGACGGCATGGGCGCAGGATGCCGCATCCTTGCCCGGCCAGATGCCGCCAATGCCCCAATAGACATGCAGCGCGGTGATCAGCAGCAGAACAAAGGACAGCACGAAGGCAAGGACGATCATGAGCGGAACAATCGCGAATACTGGGTTTCGTGCTTCATCGCCATGACATCGGAGACGAAAGCGCAGCCGCCGAGATCGTCAAGTGATGAGCGCGCAGCGCGGGCGGCAGTTGACAGCGCCAAAGGCTCGAAGCCAGCAAGCAACACGGTGGCCGCGCTCTGGCCGACGACGCCGAGCCTGATCGCGGCTTGGACGAGGTTGGAGAAGAAGGCTTGCAGGAAGGCGGAAAGCGCGTCCTGAAGCGCGATGCCGTTGCCGCCGGCAACAGCGCCGACGGCGACACAATAGGCGCATTCGGCCGGCAAGCGATCCAGCCCGGGGTTGGGCCAGGCCGAGGCTGCTTTCAGGAAGGCGGCGCCCTGCAGCATGGTCTCGGTATGGCGTTCGCGCGACCCGGCCAGAGCCTCGGCCAGCGCGGCAATCTCGTCGAGATCCCCGGCGCGGCGCGCGCGGCGCCAGCTCTCGGCGAACAGCACGGCATCGTTCCAGCCGGAGCCCATCTCGACCAGCGTTTCCAGCCAGCCGGCGAGGCTGCCGGCATCGGCAACCAGCCCATCGTGCACCGCGCGTTCGAGACCGTGGCTGTAGGAGAAGCCGCCGACCGGAAAGGCCGGCGACAGCCACGCCATCAACCGCAGCAGGGCGATGTTCGACGGCTGGTCAGTCATGGTCGTGGTGGTGGCCGGCGTGGCTGTGCGAATGGGAGTGCGATTCGCCATGGGCATGGCTGTGCGCTTCGGTGTGGCTGTGTGCATGCGCCTCGGCATGACCATGGCCGTGATCGTGCCCGCCGGAATAGGCCCCGCGCACCGGCTTGAACGGTTCGGAGACGTCGCGCACCGTGGCGCCGAGCCCCTCCAGCATCGCCTTGATGACATGGTCGCGCAGGATGAGGATGCGCCCGGCCTCTATGCTTGCCGCGAGATGGCGGTTGCCGATATGCCAGGCGAGCTCGCTCAGATGTACGGCATCGCGGGCGCGGATATCATAGACATCTTCCGGCGCCGCGATGATCTCGATATGGCGTCCATCCTCCAGCACCAGCCGGTCACCATCGTTCAACGCGACAGGCTCTGGCAGGTCGACCAGCACCTTGTTGCCGTCGGCAAGTTCGATAGCCCGGCGGCGCAGATGCCGCTCGTCATGGGCAAGAACGGCACGACCGGATGGCGCGGTGGTTCCGGCGCCGCCGGCGGGCAGCACCGCGACGGCACGCGGGAATTTGGTGAAGTCGGTGTTGAGATTGAGCTTCATTTCATGGCTCCGCCATTGGCTTGTGCCCGTGCGCGGGCGGGTCGCGAAAGCACGCGGTCGAGATAGGCGTTGACGCGGTCGGACTCGATCGGGAATTTTCCGGCGCGAGCCCAGCTTCCCATGTCGCCGAGCAACACGTCGACGGCGGAAAACCGGTCACCCAGCGCAAAGGGCTTGTCGCCAAGCCGACGGTCCAGTGCCTTGACCTCCGTGGCAAAGTCATGAGCCGCCGCGGGGCCGACATCGACCCGCACTTCCTTCGGCAGCAGGAACCGGTGGCGCAATTTGTTCCACAGCGGCGCTTCGAATTCCGATTGGGCAAAATGCATCCAGGAATCCATCTCGGCGCGGCCGGCAACGCCCGGGTTTGCACCCATTCCCATGTCCGCGTGCTTGTCGGCCAGATAGACGCAGATCGCCGCCGAATCCGTTACCGTGAGGTCGCCATCGATCAGGATCGGCACCTTACCCGACGGGTTCAACGCATAGGCTTCCGGCGAACGCAATTTGACCTCGACGAATTCATAGGGCTGCCCGAGTTCCTCGAGCATCCAGAGAACGCGGCTGACCCGGGACCCACGCGATCCGACGGCCTTGTACATTGTTGAACCCTGCTTTCCCAGAAGCCTAGACCATGCCAGCGGTCCACCCAATGCCGCTCAAACGATCGTGTCGAAGAGCCGCAGGATGAACGATATCTGATAGACGAGCGCGGCCGCGACAAAGGCGATGTGGAAGCGGCGGTCGCGCACCAGGATCGCGACGATGCAGAGCACGACGAAGACCGGCGTGCGGAACAGGTACTCGTTGCCGAAGCGGGCGAAATGCTCCGGCCCCTTCAAGAGCGTATCGACAACGTCGAGCAGATAGGTCGCTGCCAAGAGGCCGAAGAACCAGCCTCGGCGCGAATAGAAGAAATCCTCGTAGCTGGTGTAGTCCAGCATGGAATCCGGAAACAGCAACGCGCAGAGCAGGAACAGCGTGATCGCATAGAAGATGATGAA
Source organism: Mesorhizobium sp. Mes31 (assembly GCF_024519675.1). Taxonomy (NCBI): domain Bacteria; kingdom Pseudomonadati; phylum Pseudomonadota; class Alphaproteobacteria; order Hyphomicrobiales; family Phyllobacteriaceae; genus Mesorhizobium; species Mesorhizobium sp. Mes31. The sequence continues at coordinate 146,838 of NZ_JALJRL010000011.1, forward strand.
CAGGTACTTGCCGAAGGTCCAGGTTTCGATCGCGTAGAGGCCGAACTCCCACCACCAGAAATGCACCAGCATCAAAAGCACCGAGGCGACCCAGGCCAGATGCACGGGATAGAGCTTGTACTGGCCGGGATGCTGGACGATGCGGGCCAGTCCCGACAAAAGGCGGGTGACGCCGAGCCCGATCACCATGCCCATGACGATGCGGATATGCGGGAAGATATCGTGGGCAGAGGCGATTTCGGTGGCCATGGCTGGTCATGCGGTTTCGTTGAGCCGCATATTGCGGCGTCCGGTCACCAGCCGCAACGGATTTTGCACCAGTCGGCCCGATCCCCGATTTCGCGTCAAAACAGAAAGTATCGTTGCGCCATCGGCAGCACCGTCGCCGGTTCGCAAGTCAGCAGTTCGCCGTCGGCGCGGACCTCGTAGGTCTCGGGATCGACCTCGACATGCGGCGTGGCGTCGTTGAGCACCATCGAATGCTTGCCGATGCCGCCACGCGTGTTTTCCACGGCGACGAACTGCTTGTCGACGCCGAGCCTGCCATGCAGCCCCGACTCGAGCGCGGCTTTCGAGACGAAGGTCACCGACGAGTTGGTCCTTGCCTTGCCATAGGCGCCGAACATCGGCCGGTAGTGCATTGGCTGCGGCGTCGGGATGGAGGCGTTGGGGTCGCCCATCGGGGCGGCGGCGATCATGCCGCCGATCAGCACCATGTCCGGCTTGACGCCGAAGAAGGCCGGGTTCCACAGCACCAGGTCGGCGCGTTTGCCAACCGCGATCGAGCCGATGTCCTTCGACAGCCCGTGCGCGATGGCCGGATTGATCGTGTATTTGGCAATGTAGCGGCGGACGCGGAAATTGTCGTTGTTGCCGGTTTCCTGCGGCAGCGAGCCGCGCTGGCGCTTCATCTTGTCGGCGGTCTGCCAGGTGCGGATCGCCACTTCGCCGACGCGGCCCATGGCCTGGCTGTCCGAGGAGATGATCGAGAAGGCGCCGATGTCGTGCAGGATGTCTTCCGCCGCGATGGTTTCCTTGCGGATGCGGCTTTCGGCAAAGGCGATGTCCTCGGGGATCGACGGCGACAGATGATGGCAGACCATCAGCATGTCGAGATGCTCGGCCAGAGTGTTGACCGTGTAGGGTCTTGTCGGATTGGTCGAGGACGGGATGACGTTGGGCAGGCCGCAGACCTTGATGATGTCGGGGGCGTGGCCGCCGCCGGCGCCTTCGGTGTGGAAGGCGTGGATGGTGCGGCCCTTGATCGCCGCCACCGTGTTCTCGACGAAGCCGGATTCATTCAGCGTGTCGGTGTGGATCATCACCTGCACGTCGTAGTCGTCGGCGACCGACAGGCAGCAGTCGATCGCCGCCGGCGTCGTGCCCCAGTCCTCGTGCAGCTTCAGTGAACAGGCGCCGCGCAGCACCATTTCCTCGAGCGCTGCGGGCAGCGACGCATTGCCCTTGCCCGACAGGCCGATGTTCATCGGAAAGGCGTCGAACGACTGGATCATGCGGGCCATGTGCCAAGGCCCCGGCGTGCAGGTCGTCGCCAGCGTGCCGTGGGCCGGGCCGGTGCCACCGCCCAGCATGGTGGTGATGCCACTCATCAGCGCTTCCTCGATCTGCTGCGGGCAGATGAAATGGATGTGCGCGTCGAAGCCGCCGGCGGTCAGGATCTTGCCTTCGCCGGCGATGATCTCGGTGCCGGGGCCGATGATGATGGTGACGCCATCCTGCGTGTCCGGATTGCCGGCCTTGCCGATGGCGGCGATGCGGCCGTCGCTCAGGCCGATATCGGCCTTGAAGATGCCGGCGCTGGCATCGATCACCAGCGCGTTGGTGATAACGGTGTCGACGGCGCCCTGTGCCCGCGAGACCTGGCTCTGGCCCATGCCGTCGCGGATGACCTTGCCACCGCCGAACTTCACCTCCTCGCCATGGATGGTGAAATCCTTCTCGACCTCTATGAACAGCTCGGTGTCGGCAAGCCGCACCCTGTCGCCGACGGTCGGGCCATACATCTGCGCGTAGGCGGCGCGGGTTATTCTAGCCATCAGCAATTGCTCCCGAAATGCGCTCTGGCCGCAGCCGAACTCCATAGCGTCGCCATCCTATGGTCATGCAATGACCCGCTGGGCGACACCTTCTGATCCCATTTCCCGGTTGAGGTGGGCCGGCCACCCCAAAACGACCATTTGTCAATCGATGGAAAGGAAAATCCATGCGCAAGATGATACTTCTCGCGGCGGCCAGCCTGATGCTGGCGGGCGCGGCCAGTGCCCAGCAACAGCCCACGCCGGCTCAAACGCCAGCCGCGCCCGCGCCCGCGGCACCCGGTGCGCCGGCGGCCGCGCCGACGATCCAGAGCGTCAACATCGTCGACATCAAGGAACTGCCCGAAGCCACGCAGACGCAGGTCAACCAGGTGATCGCCAAGCGTGGCGACGCCGGCCTGCAGAAACTGCGCAGTTCGATCGACGCCACGCCCGAGGTCAAGTCGGCTCTCGAAGCCAAGGGGCTTACCTCGGCGCAGGTGATCGCGGCCAGCATGCAGCCCAACGGCGCGCTGACCCTGATCACCAAGAAGGCGAGCTAAGGACGCGGAGCGGCGGGCCAGATTCCGGCCCGCCGTCCACATCGGCAAGGGAACCGTGGCAGGGCTGGAGTCGTTTCGTTTCCTGAGTGCTGAAACAAATCTCGAAAGCGAGCGATGTCCATTACCACCTTGCCCGACGCCCGATGGCCGCAGGCCATTGCGGTGGCTGCGTTTCTGGCCCTGAGCCTCCCCCACGCCGCGCTGAATGCGCAGGGCCTTGAAAACCCGGAGACCGTCAACCGTATCATCGGCTCGGAGGTCAAGCAGGAAGAGGCCAAGGCCAACGCCGAAGCTGGGACCGTCAACACGGCGATAGAGCGGACGCGTGAAAACATCGGCACGGTGCGCAAGACGTCCAAGCTCGACAAGGTCGATATCGTGTTCCTCACCGACGCCGCGCGCAGCGAAGGCGGCCCGCCGCCGGCTATCGAGAGCAAGGTCAAGCAGCATCAGGACGACATTGCTGAACTGCGCAAGGAGATCGAGGCCAACGCCCTGCTGTTCAACGCCATCGAGTCGCGGCGCGTGCTTGCCGAGGATGTTCTCGCCGTCGAATTCGACGCTCCAGGAAAGATCGTCATCTACGCCGCGGCGAGGCCGTCGAACTGAGTCGAAAGCGCCACGTGTTTCTATGCATGTCGTTGCCCCGACACCGCTCGACACTTTTGGGCGACGCGAAGACGCCATCGATCTCACAGCTTCCCCATCACCTTCTGCTGAAATCCATAGACCTCGCGCTTGCCGCCGAGCGGCACCAGCGTGACGTCACGCTCCTGGCCCGGCTCGAAGCGCATGGCGGTGCCGGCGGCGATGTCGAGGCGCATGCCGCGTGCCTGGTCGCGGTCGAACTTCAGCCCCTCATTGGTCTCGAAGAAATGGTAGTGGCTGCCGACCTGGATCGGCCGGTCGCCGCTGTTGGCCACTTTCAGGGTGACGGTCGGCAGGCCCTTGTTGAGCTCGATGTCGCCGCTTGCGGTGATGACTTCGCCCGGGATCATCGCGCCCCTCACAGAACGCCGAAGACGAGGCCGGCACCGACCGCCGCGCAGGCCGCACCCGCGGCGCGGGCCAGACCACGGAACCTGATGCCGAGGCCAAGGCCTGCGGCGATGCCGATGGCGTGCAGGAGCGCGGTGGCGATGGCAAAGCCGGCCATGTATTCGAGCCCGCCGGCGTTTTCCGGCACTTCGGTGCCATGGGCATGGCCGTGGAACAGGGCGAACAGGCCGATGATGGCGACGCCGGCCGAAACCGGCAGATCGACCGCCAGCGCCACCAGCAGCCCGAGCGCCACGACCGAGGCCAGGATGGCCGGTTCGACGAAGGGCAGCGGCACATGCAGCATGCCGAGCGCACCGCCGGCCGCCATGACGCCGACAAAGGCCGCCGGCCATGCCCAGATTGCCTTGCCGCCCTTGAGCGCCGCCCACAGGCCGACCGCGATCATGACAGTCATATGGTCGAGGCCGGAGAGCGGATGCATGAAGCCGGCCGTGAAGGAGGAGGTCGTGCCGGCGCCGACATGGGCATAGGCCGGCATGGCCGCGGCCAGCAGCAGGATCGCCGAGAGGCACAGGCGTTTGGCTGACATCATCGATTTGCCTTCCGTTTGAAGTGTCGTGGTGCTCACGCGGCCTTGCGGGCCGGGCCGCAGCCTTCGGCCTTGAGAACGCGTTTGGTCGAAGCCGGATGCTTTTTCAGCATCGTTGCCGGGCGGATCGGCCGGGCTGAAAAATTGCCGCCGCAATTGGGGCAGACGCCGTCCAGCACGTTTTCGGCGCAATCGGCGCAAAAGGTGCATTCGAAGGTGCAGATCACCGCATCCGCCGCCTCCGGCGGCAGGTCCTTGTCGCAGCATTCGCAGTTGGGGCGCAGTTCAAGCATTTTTCTCTCCTCACCGAATAGGCTCGTGCACGGTCACCAGCTTGGTGCCGTCGGGGAACGTCGCTTCCACCTGCACGTCATGGATCATCTCGGCGATGCCTTCCATCACTTGCGCGCGGGTGACGACATGGGCGCCGGCCTCCATCAGTTCGGCGACCGGTCGGCCGTCGCGGGCGCCCTCGACGACGAAGTCGGTGATCAGCGCGATCGCTTCCGGATGATTGAGCTTGACGCCGCGTTCGAGCCGTTTGCGCGCCACGATCGCCGCCATGGCGATCAGCAGCTTGTCCTTTTCCCTCGGCGTCAGGTTCATGCGTTTTCCCGGACTGGCATAGACAAGATCACAGTGACCATAATTTGGGCAGTCCCGCCCTTCCGTTGAGCAGTTCGACGAGCGGAACCAGCCGCTGGCGGAGCCGGTAGCCGTCCTCGGCGTAAAGCCTCGCAAGAAGCTTGCCAGATTTCCTCACGCTCCAGACACTGGCGCTGCCCTGGTCGCCGACGATCTCGAGAACCGGATCGAGCAGGGCATCGGCCCGCGGCGACACCAGCAGCAGCGTCGCCATCGCGATCGCACCACCGGCAATCGCCGGGCGGCCGAGCGTGGCAGCAATATCGGGCCCGATGCGGAAATCCTCGGCATGGATGAGGGAGCCATCCTGGCGGACCCGCCAGCGGTCATGGAAATTGCCCTGCGCGGCGCGCTCTCCCATGGCCAGGCGGCCGAACACCGTGGCCTCCAGCACCAGCGCCTCGGCGTTGGCGGCAAGCTCGACGTCGAGCGTACGGGCAAACGCAGCCCTGTCGAAGACGATGGTTTCCTGCGGCAGCCAGGCGATGCGGCCGTTTTCGCCGACCGACAATCCGACCCGCACTTCGGCACGGTCGGACGCCGCGCGATAGATCTTCTCGCAGGCCTGGGTCGTTACCGACGCCGAGGCGCCGGGGCCGACATCCACCTGCCAGCCGAGACGGTCGCCGCCGGTCATCCCGCCGGCGGTGTTGATCAGCACCGCTTCGAGCGGATCGGCCGCGACGGTCGGCATCCTTATCTTGGCGGCACCGTCCTGATAGAGGCGCAACAAGCGCGTGCGACCGTCGCCAACAGCGCAGGAAAGCCGCGCCACGCCCGCCGCGCGCTGGGCCGCCAGCGTCGAAATCCCGCCATGTTCGATCGTATCCATGCCTGCACGTTAAGCACTACGGCGGCTTTGTCGATATATAGCTTGTTGCTTGACAACGTTTTGGTTTCTATAGAGGGAACCACCTTGGTACGGTCATGCAGCGCTTGGCGGGGGTATAAAGCGACGACGACGGCTTGATACCGGGAGAACAAGGGGCGCTGTCCAATTGGCGTCGGGAAACGCGACAAAAGTGGGGAAGAAACCGAATGGCCGACCAGCTGGCAACGGATATCATCGCGAAGATCAAGGCTCATGCCGAGCCGGGCGGCGAGGAAATCACCACCAACACCGAATTGACAGCGCTTGGTATCCATTCGTTGGAGCTGACGGAGATCATCTTTGATCTCGAGGAAGAATATGGCATCGAGATCGAGATGAACACGGTCGATGCCTGGAGCAATCTGAAGAATGTCGGCGACATGGTTGAAGCTGTTCGCGCGCTGATCGCGAAAAAAGCTTGAACTGAATGCATAAGCGCGTCGTCATCACCGGCATGGGCGGCATTTGCGGGCTCGGCACCAACGCACCCGCGATCTGGAACGAAATGCGTGCCGGCCGCTCGGCCATCGGCGCGATCAGCAGCCCGCAACTGCATGATCTCAAGGTCAAGGTCGGCTGCGAAATCAAGACGCTTCCTGATCACGGCATAGATCGCAAGCAATTGGTGTCGATGGACCGCTTCAGCCTGCTGGCGGTGATCGCGGCCAGGGAAGCGTTGCGGCAGTCCGGCCTGGTTGCGGATGAAGCCACCACCTACCGGATGGGCACCGTCGTCGGCGTCGGCGTCTGCGGCTGGGAAGCGATCGAGGAGAACTATCGCGCCATCCTGATCGAGGGCAGGAATCGCGCCGGCATCTTCACCGTGCCGAAAGTGATGCCGAGTGCGGCCTCCGGCCAGGTCAGCATCAATCTCGGTCTGCGCGGTCCGGTTTTCGGCGTCACATCCGCCTGCTCGTCGTCCAACCACGCCATCGCCTCGGCGGTCGACCAGATCAGGCTCGGCCGCGCCGATGTGATGGTCGCCGGCGGCACCGATGCACCGCTGGTCTGGGGAATTCTGAAGGGCTGGGAAGCGCTGCGGGTGCTGGCTCCGGATACGTGCCGGCCATTCTCGGCCGACCGCCAGGGCCTGTCGCTTGGCGAAGGCGCCGGCATGGCGGTGCTGGAAACCTACGAGCACGCCATGGCACGCGGCGCCACCATTCTTGCCGAAATTGCCGGCGCCGGCCTTTCCGCCGACGCGTCCGACATCGTCGCGCCGACCATCGAAGGACCAACGGCCGCCATGCGCGCCTGCCTGGCCGACGCCGGGCTCAATCCCGAGGATGTCGACTATCTCAATGCCCACGGCACCGGCACCAAGGCCAACGACCAGATCGAGACGGCGGCCATCAAGCGCGTCTTTGGCGACGCCGCCTACAGACTGTCGGTGTCATCGACCAAGTCGATGCATGCCCATTGCCTTGGCGCATCGGGCGCGCTGGAGATGATCGCCTGTGTCATGGCGATCCGCGAGGGCATCGTGCCGCCAACGGCCAATTTTCGCGAGGCCGATCCCGATTGCGACCTCGACGTCACGCCGAACGTGGCACGCGAGCGCAAGGTGCGGGCGGCGATCAGCAATGGCTTCGCTTTCGGCGGCACCAATGCGGTGCTGGCGTTCAAGGCGGTCTGATTCAGGACCGTCCCGCGCCATCCGTTCCGTTGACTGTCCGTGCACGGCGAAACTGTCGCCACCATATTGATCATGCCGCGTCGCGCGCCTAATCCTTGGCCGCCCCCGCCAAACCGCGCCTCCCGACGCACCCCCCCATTCAGGAGTTTTCCATGGCTGACCTGTCCGCCTTCCCGATCGCAACGCGCTGGCCGGCCAAGCACCCGGACCAGATCCAGCTCTACTCGGCAACAACGCCGAACGGCGTGAAGATATCGATTGCCCTGGAGGAACTCGGCCTGCCCTACGAGCCGCATCTGGTCGCCATCAGCAAGAATGAAAGCTGGACGCCGGAATTCCTGTCGCTCAATCCCAACGGCAAGATACCGGCGATCATCGATCCGAATGGCCCGGACGGCAAGCCGATCGGCCTGTTCGAATCCGGCGCCATCCTGCTCTACCTCGCCGAAAAGACCGGCCTGCTGATCCCGGCGGACGCGGCGCGGCGCTACGAGACGATCCAGTGGGTTTTCTTCCAGATGGCCTCGGTCGGACCGATGTTCGGCCAGCTCGGTTTTTTCCACAAATTCGCTGGTCGTGAGATCGCCGACAAGCGCCCGCTGGAGCGCTATCGCGATGAATCGCGACGGCTGCTCGGCGTGCTCGACGACAGGCTGAAGGGTCGCAAGTGGATCATGGGCAACGACTACACCATCGCCGATATCTCCCTGCTCGGCTGGGTGCGCAACCTGATCGGCTTCTACGAAGCGCGCGAGCTCGTTGGTTTCGATGATTTCGCCAATGTGGCGGCATGGCTGGAGCGCGGCCTGGCGCGACCGGCGGTGCAGAAGGGTCTCACGATTCCGGCGAGGGGCTGAGGTGTAGGCGCCGGAAAACGCGATTTTCCTGCTACTTGGCCTTTGCCTTGGCTTTCGAGCCACTCTTGCCCATGACGGAAGCCGCAAGCGATGCGGCACCCCTGGCAGCAATGACGACGGCGCCAGCCGCTACATTGGCCGTCGCCTTGGCCGTGCGCATGGCGCTTCCCGCCAACGAGTCGTTGGTGTTTGCCGGTGTTTTCGGCTTTGCGGCTTTCGCGGTGGCCTTCGTTGCGCCCGGCACCACTTTTCTCGGTGCTGCCTTGCCGAATGCGGGTTTTGCCGCATCCTTGGAGCGTTCGGCGATAGCCGGGCCGGCGCCGGCCTTCGATTGGGTTGCCTTGCCCTTGGCGGGCGCGGGCTTTCTTGCCTTTTGTGCCATCGGACGGAATCCTTCTTTGGCGGAAATGCCTCGTCGGCGATAACGGCCCGAAAGTCTTAAGGTTCCCGTTGAAGAATCCGTAGAATCAAGCGGAATCGCCGACCACGAGGTCGGCGGCCCGGCGGCGGGCAAGCACCCGGTCGATGTTGGGCATGTCGTTGGAGTCGATCCAGGCCCGCGCATCGGCGTCGGACCGGCCATGGCCGTGCCAGCGTTCGAGCAGGCGGCGCTCGAGTTCGGCGCGCGGTACGTCGACGAAGATCGAGAAATCGAACAGCGGCGCCAGCCGCGACCAAGGCTCCTCGTCGAGCAGCAGGTAGTTGCCTTCGACCAGGATGAACTTGGTCTCCGCGCCGATGATCGCGGCGGCGGCGCGCGACAGTTCCATGCTGCGGTCGAAGACCGGGATGGCGATATCGGGTTCGCCGGCGCGGATGCGCTTCAGCAGGGTCTCGAAGCCGGCGAAATCGAAGGTTTCCGGCGCGCCCTTTCGCGCGCGCAGGCCACGCCGGTCGAGCACCACGTCGTCATAGTGGAAGCCGTCCATGGGCACGACTTCCACGGCACCCTCGGGCAGCAGATCGCGCAGGCTCGCCGACAGCGTCGACTTGCCCGCCCCCGGCGGGCCGGCGATCGCGACGATGAAGCGTTGTGCCTTGCCGGCACGCTTGAAGATGGTGGCGGCGAGATGGGCGATTTCGGACATGAGAGCCTCTCTGGCGGAGCTTCAAATCCACCATGATCCGCATGATGATTTCAGCCACATCTTGGCGGCTATTGACGAAAATTTCAAACCCTGCGAGCGCGCAATCCCGCCTATGAGGCCGCTGGTTGGCCGATGCGCAGGAAATCGCTGTCGAAGGGAACATCCCGGGTCGAGCCGCCGGTCGCCAGCCGCATGCGGCCGTTCGCCGTAGTGACCTCCTGCGGCGGCTCGCCGCCGGACAAGGGCATGGCGCCGATAACATGGCGAAAGGAAACGCCGCGGCCCAGCGCAAACGCGGTCGCCACCCCTTCGCGCTTCAGCCAGTTGTCGCCGATCGAGGCGGCATGGCCGACGGCGGCGCGGCCGTCCTCGATGCCGAGCACGCCGCGGTGGCGGCCGTTCCACGGCGCGTAGTCGCGGCCGCCATTGCTGAGCCACAGCATGGTGATCGGCAGTTCGGCCGGGTTCTTGAGCACCAGCACGAGGTCCTCCTCGGCCTGACGCGCCAGTGCGGTCCAGCCCGGGCCGCCATGATCGGCCTCCACCAGGGTGACGAAATCCTCGCGTCGATCATCCATGCGGTACTGCGCCAGGTCGAGCGTGCCGCCGCCGGCGGCGGGAAAACGGCTGAGATCGGCGGAGCGCGCCGGATAGGCCAGCATGAAGCGGCCGCGTGCGGGATCCGGCTCCAGTGGGTCGTCCAGCGTCGCGGCAAATCGCTTCGGCGAGAAGGCGAGTTTGCCGCCATTGGTCATCGCCGTCATCGGATGGTGCGCGACGGAAATGGCGCCATGGCCACCGGAAAACACATGCTCCTGATAGAGAAAGGAATGGTCGTCGCGCAAAGTGAGGATCTTGTCGACGCTGGCGCCCATCACCGTGTGCCGCAGCCGGAGCACGGCCCGCCAGCCATCTTCCGTCGCGGCGCTGTCGACCACATCCCAGGCGCTGTTGGCCGGCCAGCCATGCAGCGGCGCGTCCTCGACATCGCTGCGCGAAAACGGCGCGCAGAGGAAGTCACCGGACAGGCGAACGGTGCCTTGCGGCAGGTCTTTCGGCAATGTCTCGGGCGTGTCGACCCACGGCGCGCGGTGCAGCGGCTTGAGCTGGCGCCCGTCCCTGTCGATGACCATGTCGGCGAGATGGCCGACCGTGAGATCAACCGAAACCGAAATGCCTTTGGCCTTGATCGTGCTGATGGTCATTGCGTTCTCACCGATTCTGAAGGCGCAGACAGAACCCTTTCGGCGTGGATTGCGCAAGCATGGCGACAGGCATTTCGCATCAGGATCGCCTTCACCCTCCCCTTGGGGGGGGTGGCCGCGCCTACTGCCGCTTGTATTCCCGTACCGGCGACTTCGTCCCGTCGGTGTAGGTGACCTGCACCGCCATCGACTTCACGCTGTCGGCGACCTTGAAATAGGGCTGGTAGTCGTAGGGGATGGCGTAGGGGTCCTTCTTGTCGCAAGCCGGCATCTTGATCTCCTTGTCGAGTGCCGCGCCGTTCAGGCTATAGCGCACCTCCTTGATGGCGCAGCGGTAGGACAGCATCTGGGTGAAATAGACCAGGCCGTGATTGCCGCTGGCATCGAAGGCGATCCACGACGTCCAGAACTGGTCGAGGATCTGCTTGTTGCCTTGCTGAAGGGCGGTCTCGGGGTCGAAGCGGATGTCGAACGGGCCGGTCTCGCGGCCCCTGATGTCGAGATATTTGATGGCGATGGTGCCGGCCTGCGTGCTGTCGGGCAGCTCGAAGCTCGGATTGGGCATCGGCTTGCCGGTCGCCTGGTCGTTCATCGCCAGGAAGCCGGTGTCGGTGAACGGCCCGCTGTCGCCCATGCGCCAGGAAATACCGGTCGCCGGCTCCGGCAGCGAGATGGTCATCGACCAGCCCTGGTTGGAGCGCATCGGCGTCAGCGAAGGCACGAAGCGGGCGGGATCCAGCACGTCGCCAAGCGCGGCCAGCCGGCTGCGGCTACGGTCCAGCCAGTCGGCGAGCTGGGTCTGGTCGACGAAATATTTGAGCAGCCCGCCATCCTTCTCGTAGGAAACGAACTTGGTCAGCGCCTTGGCCTCGTTGCGCTTGTCGGCCAGCGTCTGGGCGCCGAGGCGGTCTTCGGAAAACTCCTGCGCCAAAAGGAAATAGGCCGGCGCGAAATCCGCATTGGTCGCGATGAAGGCGTTGAGCTTGTCGAGGCGCTGGGCGTCGTCGAACTGCAGGATATGCACGAGCTTGATCGACAGCGCCTTGCCCTTGTCGGCCAGCGCCCCGAACACCTCGCGGGCGCCGGCCTTGCCGTCCTGCACCCGAAGCAGCGTGGCGAAGCGCGTATAGGGGTCGATGGCGTCGACATCGAAGCCGGCAAAAGCGAGATAGGAGCGCCGCGCATTGAGCATGTCGCCCGACAATTCGTAGACGCGGGCATTGTGGTAGAACTCGTCCGGCCGCTTCGGCTCGGCGATGGCCCCGCCCTGCGCGGCAAGGGCGGCAAAACCCTTGGCGATGGTGTCGATCGAGGCCGCGATCTGCTCGGTCGTCGCCTGCAGCTTCTCGGTCTGGGCCTGCTGCTGTGCCTGGCCGGCGGCCAGCGTCTCGGTGGTCTGCTTGACCGCCTCGACGGTCTTTTGCGTCTGGGCTCCCTGCTGCGTCTGCTGCTGCTGGGTGGATGCGATCTCGTCGGTCTTCTTCGCCACGGTGTCGGTCGACTGCTTGACCTGTTCGACCGTCTTTTGCGTTTGCGTGACGGTCTGCTCGATCCTTGCCACCTTGGCCGAGACGATGCCCATCGACTGCTGCAGCCCGGCCACCGCTGGCACCAGGCTGGCGATCACCCCGTTCTGCGAATTGGTCTCTTTCTGCATGGCATAGACGCCCCCGGCGACAGCCGCCGCACTGGTGGCGAATACCAGCGCCGGCAGCGCCTTGGCCGCCAGCACCAGCCTGAGCACGATTGCAATGGCGATGATGACCGCCGCCACCGAGGCGACCAGCGCGATATAGGCGGCGAAAGGCGCCAGCGGATTGAGCACGTCGGAAACGGCACCGCTGACGAAAGCGACGCCGCCGGCCCATTTGCCGGTGCGGCTGAGTGATGCCTTGATAAGCGACGGCGCAGCGCCGCCAACCCCGATGTCCGCCATTCCCCAGTCCCCCAAGCCCAGTCAATGCCGCGCCCCTTCCCACGGGAAACGCGGCTTTGGCAAGAAGGACACAGAAACAGGCGATTTCGGGGCGGATAAGGCTCAAGTTCCTCGCCCCCACTACCGTGCTACGGCATGCACACATTTCGAAGCGGCTGGCCTTCGGCGAAAGCATGCGTTGTCTCATGCCGCGCTGGTCGACCCCCACTCCGTCTCGGCTTCGCCGAGCCACCTCTCCCCCAATCGACGGGGTAGAGGAAAGGCGCCAGGCTTTTTGCCGTCAACGCTCGTAAAGCAAAGCTCCTTTCCTTTCCCTCCGGAGGGGGGAAAGGTGGCGCTGCGAAGCAGCGACGGATTGGGGGAACCACGTGGCCATCAAGCCTCGAGCTGATCAGTCACGCAAATCACAGAAAATGTTTGCATAGCATAGCGCAAAGCGTGGACGAGGAACCCGGTCGAGCTCGACATTCCTGGGTATGACCGACATTAACCAAATGGACGCAGCTGGCGGGTTACGTTAGCTTCGCCTCATCTCAGCAACAGCATCGCCAGAACAGACTTGCCCTTGTCCAACCCGCGTCCCCTTCCGCTCATCCAGAGACTTGTCGCGGCCCTCGGCCTGTTGCTGCTGCTTGCCGCTTGCTCGACCACGACGCCGCCGGATGCGGTGCTGGCGGTGCCGGCGCCGCCGCAGAAATATGCCGCGATCGTCGTCGACGCCAGGACCGGCAAGCAGCTGTTCGAGGTCAACTCGACCGCCCAGCGCTATCCGGCCTCGCTGACCAAGATGATGACGCTCTATCTCTTGTTCGAGGCGCTGGAGAGCGGCCGCGTCACCAAGCAGACGCAGATCCCGGTATCGGACCATGCCGCCTCGCAGCCGCCGACCAAGATGCGCTTTCGGCGCGGCGAGACCATCGATGTCGATTCGGCGATCCGCGCCATCGTCGTCAAATCGGCCAATGACGTCGCCGTGGCGGTCGGCGAATATCTCGGCGGCTCGGAGGATCAGTTCGCCGCCATGATGACCGCCAAGGCGCGCCAGATCGGCATGACCAGCACCACCTTCCGCAACGCCTCGGGCCTGCCCGACGACAGCCAGATGACGACGGCGCGCGACATGGCGGTGCTCGGCATGGCGCTGCATTCCCGATTTCCCCAGCAATTCCACTATTTCTCCGAAAGCGATTTCATGTTCCGCGGCAGGCTGGTGCGCGGCCACAACGATATGCTCGGCCGGGTGCGCGGCGTCGACGGCATCAAGACCGGCTACATCAGGGCCTCCGGCTTCAACATCGTCACCTCCTACAACGCCGACGGTCACCAGCTGATCGTGGTGGTGATGGGCGCCGACAGCGCGCGCCAGCGCAACGACCATGTCGAGGCGCTGATCCAGCGCAGCCTGTCGCCGACGGTTGCCGACACCAAGACCAGGCTGATGTTCGCCGAGCAGCAGTGAGCACCGAAGAGCGGAGCCATCCCTCTCCTCGTCATCCACGGGCGGAGCAAGGAGCGCAGCGACGCGGCGCAGACCCGAGAATCCACGCCGCGACCTCCGGGCGCTGCCGCGGTGCGGAATTCTGCTGCGCTGCACGCTACGTCCAACATCCCGGCATGGATCCCAGGGTCGCCGCGACTGAGCTTCGCTCCTGCTTCGCCCCGGGATAACGAAGTTGGGGAGGCTTCGGCCAATCCCGAATGTCTCTGATGATCCTCCGCCCTGAGCCCGCGAAGGGCTGCGGATCGCAGTCGCTGCCGGCAGCCAGGGCATCGCCCCTCCGGTTGATCAAAATTGCTTGTCCCGGCATGCGAAGTCCGCTGTCGCGCTGGCTATGCGCCGCCACCTCTGCTTATCGTCCTTCGCAACGCGACAGCAGGAGCCCGCATCATGAGCACCATCCCCAAGGCGCCCGAGCAGCAAGCGGCGGACAATCAGAACGACAGTGGCGGCGAATATTTCGAGGCGCCCACCATCGGGGAGCACGACGCGGATCAGAATTCGGATGAGCAGCTCGAAACGCCTGATGTGCCGGACTCGGAGCCGGCCGGTCCAGGCGCGTCGCGCGGCAAGCCCAAGAAGAAGCCATCGGCGATATCGGGCCGGAAATTCCGCAAGCGCGATCTGGTGCGCATCGACAATCTGCGCCCGAGCCTCGCCGACCGCATCCGCGCCGATCATCCGGACCTGCCGGCCGGCGCCCGCATCAGCCGCGCAGAGCTCGGCCGCTACCGCATGCGCTACATGGAGGAGCTGCTGCAGCAGGAGCACGGCGAATTCTCCGAGCTCGACCGGCAGGTGGTCGAAAGCATCGCCAGGCAAGACACTATTTCCGAAAACTCGGAGGAGGAGTTCGAGGAGCACAGGACGTTCGCCGACCGCGTCTCCGACAACATGGCGGCCTTCGGCGGCAGCTGGTGGTTCCTGATCTCGTTCGGCAGCGTGCTTCTGGTGTGGATAGGCATCAACCTGATCGCCGGCATGAGCGCCGCCTTCGATCCCTATCCCTTCATCCTGCTGAACCTGCTGCTCTCCTGCATTGCCGCCATCCAGGCGCCGATCATCATGATGAGCCAGAAGCGGCAGGAGACCAAGGACCGCCTGCGCTCCTTCAACGACTACCGGGTCAACCTCAAGGCCGAGCTGGAAGTGCGCCACCTGCACGAAAAGCTCGACTACCTCATCTCGCGCCAGTGGACGCGGCTGGCCGAAATGCAGCAGATGCAGCTCGACGCCATGCACGAACTGACCGGCGCCAAGAAGCCGAAGCGCGCGCCGAGGCGGAGGCGGACGGTGCGTAGCGAGGCCGGGCAGTAGAGGCGGCGCGGCGCGGGGTTGACCGGGAAAAGCGGGCTGCGGCCACAAAACGCGCCCCAGGAAAGCTTGGGTTCCTCGCCCCTACAAAGTGGGGGGTCCGAAGGATGGGCGAGACCCGTGGCTCGCCCCAAGGTGACTCGGCGAAGCCCAGACGGAGCGGGGGAGCGCCATATCCGATAAGCCCGCACCCGTGAGAGGACCTCCCCACCTCCAACACGGGACGCTCGCCCAATCGCCAATTGCCCGTTGAAGCCCGCCCCAGCTTCCGCTAAGAAGCCGTGACTTGCCGGTTCACCGGCTGGTTCGTTTTCCGGATCGCCGGGAAGCACCCGTAGCTCAGCTGGATAGAGCGCTGCCCTCCGAAGGCAGAGGTCACAGGTTCGAATCCTGTCGGGTGCGCCAACTCCCCATGGTCCATTCTGGACACATGGGTTACGGTTTATACTGGAGACATGGGTAACACTTTTGGCCCGAAGGGGTTTTGGAGTGGTTCGAGCCTGCATGTCTCGTCATCGAAATATCCCAAATCATAATCCATGAAGCTGGCCAGCCAGATATGGTCCTCGACCAGTTTGATGCCGACGGTCTGGCCGGCGAGGACGAGGCTGATTTTCTTGCAATTGTAGCAGATGCGGCCGCAGGTGGTGACGGTGACGGCCTTGTCGTGAAACGGATTATCGAGATCGGGCAGGCCGGCATAGGGTCGCGTTGAGGGCAGAGTAGGCGCGCCGCCGCCGAAGGGGATGGCAAAGGAGAAGGCGGAGTGGCCTAAGCCTGGTCAATGCTGCGCGATTTCGGGGAGGAGAACGGCCGCAGCTAGGCCTTCGTTCTTCCCTCTCGAAACATCGCCCGCGCTATCGCAAATTTGCCTTCACCCTGGCGTTTTTCTTCCGCGCATATTGTCAGTGGCGACCAGGCGTGGGGAGGGAGCAACTGCGCCGCGATTGGGCAGGCGGGCGTGTTCCCCATGCGCGGCCTGGCATGACTCTTGCGGGACGGGGAATACTGGGACGAGGTTGAGAACGTAATGCGTCGGCTTGCGGCGACACGCGAGCTCCGCGATGCGGCCCGCCAGTTCGACGGGAAGCACAATGAGGGCCGAGGCACAGGGCCGAGAACGGGAGCTTGGAGAAGCTGTGGCCGTCACAGCCCTGCGCACCCCACCGGCCTGCAGCGCTACCTGATCTACGCACGATAACAAAAACCCGCCGGCTCTGACCGACGGACTTTTGTGTTTCAGGCAATGTCTTAATACTTGGCTCCGGCGGTTTAATCTCCGTTTTCAAGTGCAATAGCTCGATCGCGGCGGCGAGCGCCTCCGCTTCGTCCGCCGGCCCGTCAGGCCCGAGGCTGGGTAGTGCATGCTTTGGCCGACACGCACTTGGAGGTCAGTTCGAATGACTAATGACCCATCCCGAATTTGTATGTGACGCGCGCCATCACCGCATCCACCTTGGCGTCGGTCCGATAGGTCTCCGGATTTGCTCCAAGGGTGCCATTATCAAACACGTTGTTGCCGGTGCTGGTCTTGGAACCAAGATCGATATGGGTGTAGTCCACGCCCAGCGATATGTTGTCGGTGATGGCATAATCAAGCCCGGCCCCGAGCGCGTAGCCGCTTTGCCAATCGTTCTTCTCGTATGTAACCAAGGCGTCGTTGTCACGTGCCGTGAACCTTACCTTGCCGCCTGCATAGCCAGCCTTGGCATAGATCAAGACCCGATCGAAGGCATAGCCGACGCGCCCGACGGCCGTGACGTAGTTGGAAATCTTGCCGGTTTCCGTGTCGCTGTCCGGAAAGTACGGGCTGACGATGGTCTTCTTTATGCCCGTAGCGGTCCAGGTCGCTTCGCCTCCGAAAACAAACTGGTTCCACTGATACTGCGCGCCAATGTGAGCACCACCAGCAACGCCGGCCTTGTTGAAATCGAAGCCCTCTGTGCCCGCAGGCACCGCATCTGTGAAAAAGCCACCGTCAGGCTGAGTCACGTCGGTCGCGGTGATGTCGCCGTTTGCCACGCCAAGATGTGCGCCGGCGTAGAAGCCGCTCCAATCGTAAGCCGAGCCGACAATGGGGCCGGACATATCGGCTGCCGACGCGCCGCTTGCGCCGAACCCGGCAACCGCAAGAATTGCAAGAAATTTGTACACTGACTTCTCCCGTTCCCTAAAACCCTCGATTTGGACAATATGTCAAAGCACGATACTTTACTGTGCTATTTTTGCCTCAATTACCTTAAAAGAAGGTGGTTGTGAATTGTCTCAGGACAAGTCATCGCAAATATTTAAGCGACAGCTAATATTTAACAGTCAAGCAGAAATCAGGTCGTGGGCCAATTTTGCATTGCTCAACACAGTCGCCATTGGCGCTGGGTACGCTCTCAGAGCAGCGAGCTTTTTTGTTCGGGCCAATCACGCTGAGGCGCGCCGTCGTGAGAATGTGCTTTGCGACGGACGGAGCGGGCCCTGCGCGGCCTGGCGGGAGGCTACAGGGGCCGATAACTGGAAGCAATTATCGCCGCACTGACGTCGGGGAGGCGTGCCCAATATGCAATGCTGGGCGGATGAAGGCAGTTGCCTCTCATGAGCACCCGCGATGCGGCTTCGCCGGCGTGTCACAAAGAGGCGGTGAACATATTCGACTAGCTTCCGGATAGCTAAGATCGGAGAATGGGATGGCGCAACAGCCAAGGAATCACGGGACGGCGTGGACGCCCGACCAAGTGAAGACGCCAAAGGAATTGGCTAAGGGAATACCCACACGCGTGATGGGCCTCAAGCTTCAGCGCACCGAGGACGCCATTTACTCCAAGGCGAGCCAGGAGGGCATTTCGCTAGGCCCAACGAACCGGTCATTGCATAATCGGACCAAATAACGCTGCCAGTCAGATGGACCGCGAATGGCTCGATCGCCACCCAGCAAGGGTTGGTTATCGGGTTTGGCGCGACCGAGGCTGGGTTCCTCCTCAAGTAGCCACCCCCCGCACACTCTCCCGCTCCACCAGCGGGCATTCCAGCTTGGTGATCGGATAGCGCCCCCTTCCGGGCGGTGACGGCGCCTCGAGCTGCTCGATCGCCCATTGGCCCATCGCCATGTGCGGCAGGATCGAGGTTGTCAGCGGCGGGAACAGATGCCGGGCGATTTCCTCGTCATCGTAGCCGACGACGGAGATGTCCTGCGGGATGTGCAGGCCGGCCTCCTTCAGCGCTTCGTAGCAGCCGATCGCGGTGCGGTCGTTCTGGCAGAAGATGGCGGTCGGGCGGTCTTTCAGCGCCAGGAGCTTGACGGTCGCGGCATAGCCGGCGCTGGCCGACCAGTCGCCCTCGACCACAAGTTCGGGATCGAACGGGATGTCGGCGGTGGCGAGCGCCCGGCGATAGCCCTTCAGCCGGTCTTGTGCCGCCTGCATCCAGGGCTCGCCGGTGATGGTCGCGATGCGGCGGTGGCCGTGGCTGATCAAATGGCGGGTGGAACTCTGGCCGCCGGCGATCTCGCTCGGCACCACGGCGGGAAAGGCATAATCCGATGTGTAGCAGTTGAGCAGGATCACCGGGATGTCGAGGCCGTAGAGATAGTCTGGCGCCGTGATCTCGCGGGTGAAGATGGTCATGTAGATCAGCGCCGAAATGCCCCGCTTGGTCAGCGCCGCGATGGCGCGCGGCTCCATGACGGCGTCGCCCATGGTCTGCGCCACCAAGACCACGTTGCCGGCATTCCACGAGGCCTGGCGCGCGCCCTCGATGGCGACCACCGCCTCGGGGCTGGTGGCGAGCTGGTCGACGACGAAGCCGATCACCCCGTCAAGTCCTTCGAAGGCGGGCCCCTCGAAGGCGGGGACAGGGCCACGCAGGGCGGAAAAGGCCGGTGGCGCATAGCCGAGCGCGCGCGCGGCCTCGATCACCCGCTCGCGTGTCTGCTGCGACAGCCTGATGCCGGGCGAATTGTTGAGCACGAAGGAAACGGTGGCTTGCGAGCAGCCGGCGGCCCTGGCGATGTCGGTCATGGTGACGCGACCCCTGGCGCTCTTCGCCGGCGCCTTGCGGCGCTTGGCCGTATCGAGGGCCGGACCGTCCGTATCCCTGGTCTCGCTCATGTCACTCGTGTCCCCAATCCCCAGCCTGTCTAGCGGCAGCCTGCCGGGCCGACAAGGTGGTGCGACGTCGCCGATTATGGAAGCCGTCGCCGTTGTTTATATTAATTAGCAGCTTCGAGACCCATCTGTCATGCGGTTCCGGATGCGCCGGGAACACAAAGACCGCAAGGCTCGGGCTTCCGGATGGCCAAGGCAGCAGTTCGTCGGCAAATCCGCGACGGTATCGCAACGATGTGCCCGGATATGTCCGGAACTAATACTGTTTACTAATACAAAAATGCGCTGTACCGTCAATCCATCGCGTCCGGCCCTTTCGGGTCCAGGTGTGATGGAAGTGTGCATGGATAGCCCGATGGCGAGCGGATCGACCGCCGCGAGCCCTGTCTCGGACATGTGATATGTCAGACAAATCGGACTATTTACGAACGATGGATGAGTCTCTAAAGTCCATGATCGTGGCTGGAACGACGCCATTCTTTCGTTGCCGGGGAACCCCTTTGAGGAGGAGGGCGTCCAAGCCGCAGACGGCAAAATGCAAAATCAGGTCAGTGCAAGATCGGTCAGTCGAACGACTGAACCAAAAGGGAGGTTGAACATGAAATCCTTGATACGAAATGCATCCGTAGCCGCCGCGGCGCTGCTGCTCGGCCTGTCGGCGACGGCCATCGCGCGCGCCGACGACAAGCCGACCCTGGCCTTCGTCGTCAACGGCGCTTCTGATTTCTGGAAGGCCGCCGAAGCCGGCGTCAAGAAGGCGCAAGGCGAACTGCCGGACTACAATCTCGAGCTCAAATACCCCGAGCAGTCCTCGGTCGCCATCCAGCAGCGGCTGATGGACGATCTGGTGACGGCCGGCGTGAAGGGCATCATGGTCTCCGCCGTCGATCCGAAGACCTCCACCGATGGTCTCAACAAGATCGCCTCGGAAACGGCGCTGTTCACCACCGACAGCGACGCCCCGCAGACCAAGCGCGTCGCCTATATCGGCTCGTCCAACGTCGATGCCGGCAAGCAGGCGGCGGAGATCGCCAAGAAGGCGATGCCCAATGGCGGCAAGTGCCTTGGTTTCGTCGGCCTGCTCGGCGCCGACAATGCCAAGGAGCGCATCCAGGGCATGAAGGACGGTTTGGCCGGCACCAAGATCGAGCTGGTCGACGTGCGCGGCGACGACATCGACCAGGCGCGCGCCAAGAAGAACGTCGAGGACGCGCTGGTCGCCAGCCCCGACGTCACCTGCATGGTCGGCTTCTACTCCTACAACACGCCGCGCATCTATGAAGCGCTGCGCGACGCCGGCAAGCTCGGCTCGATCACCGTCGTCGGCTTCGATGACGATCCGATCACGCTGGGCGGCGTCAAGGAAGGCACCGTTGCCGCGACCGTCGTGCAGCAGCCCTTCGAATGGGCCTATCAGGGCATGAAGCTGATGGCCGCCTATCTCAAGGGCGACAAGTCGGGCATCCCGGCCAACGGTCTCATCATCATCCCGACCAAGATCATCGGCAAGGATGACGTCGATGCCTATGCCGCCAATTTGAAGGCGATGTCCGGAAACTGATCGTCGTTGGCGCTGCCCCTCATCCGCCTGCCGGCACCGTCTCCCCGTGAACAACGGGGAGAAGGGACAAGGCCGGAATGGGTAAGGGTGAGGGGCAGCGCGACGCCTCGCTTGATATTGACGGGCTCGCTCAGGCCCGTCAGTCTGCGGGGAGGCCGGCCCGCTAACTGCTGTCAGGCATGATGAACTATTCCGACACATCCATTGCTGCATCGGTGCCCGCTCCGTTCCTCAGCCTCGAGAACGTGCGCAAGACCTATCCGGGCGTGGTCGCACTCGATGGCTTCTCCATGGAGGTCAGGCCGGGCGAGGTCATCGGCCTCGTCGGCGAGAACGGCGCCGGCAAGTCGACATTGATGAAGATCCTCGGCGGCGTCACCACGCCGGACACCGGCACGATCACGGTCGACGGCACCGCCCACACGGGACTGACCGTCGAAGCCAGCCTGGGGTCGGGCATTGCCTTCGTCCACCAGGAACTCAACCTGTTCGACAATCTCGACGTTGCCGCCAACATCTTCTTCGGCCGCGAGCCGTTGCGCGCCGGTCCACTCAAGCTCGTCGACCGCGCCAGGCTGCGCACCATGGTGGCGCCGCTGTTGAAACGCGTCGGCGCCAATTTCTCCGCCGACACCCCGGTAGCGACCCTGTCGCTGGCCCAGCAGCAGATGGTCGAGATCGCCAAGGCTCTGTCGATCAAGGCGCGGCTGGTCATCCTCGACGAGCCGACATCGAGCCTGCCGCTCGCCGAAACCGACAAGCTGCTCGACGTCATCAAGGCGCTGAAGGCGGACGGGATCAGCGTCATCTTCATCTCGCACCGCCTGCACGAGGTCGAGCGCGTCGCCGACCGCGTCGTTGTGCTGCGCGACGGCATGCTTGCCGGCACGCTGCAGAAGCGCGACATCAACCACGACCAGATGGTCAAGCTGATGATCGGCCGCATGCTGAAGGAGCGCGAGAAGGCCTCCGAGGCCGCGCGGGCACCGGGCGCCGTCGCGCTCTCGGCCAAGGCCATCCGCACCCCCGCCTATCCCAGCCGGCCGGTCGACCTCGACGTCAGGCGCGGCGAGATCCTCGGCCTTGCCGGGCTTGTCGGCTCCGGCCGCACCGAGCTCGCGCGGGTGTTCTTCGGTATCGACAGCACCCTTGGCGGCGCGCTCGAGCGCGACGGCAAGCCGCTTGTTCTCGGCTCCGCGGCGGATGCCGTCGCGAACGGCATTTTTCTCGTGCCCGAGGACCGCAAGCTGACCGGCATTCTGCTCGACCTGTCGATCGCCCAGAACATTTCGCTGCCCAACCTGCCGGCGCATGCGCGCCGCTCCCTGGTATCGGCAAGCGCGGAGGCCAACACCGCCGAGAAGCAGAAGAGCAATCTCGGCATCAAGGCGCCATCGGTGCAGACCCGCACCGGCACGCTGTCGGGCGGCAACCAGCAGAAGGTCGTGCTCGGCAAGTGGCTGGCCATGAACCCGAAGGTGATGATCCTCGACGAGCCGACGCGCGGCATCGACATCGGCGCCAAGGCGGAAATCTACGGGCTGATGCGCGCGCTCGCCGACGCCGGCGTCGCCGTGCTGATGATCTCCAGCGACATGGAAGAGGTGATCGGCGTGTCCGACCGCATCGCCGTCATGCATGAGGGCCAGATCTCCGGCATTCTCGACAAGGAACAGTTCAGCCAGGAAAACGTGCTGCTGCTGGCGGTGGGCAAGCAGCCGAAATAGTTCTGCCGCGGGTTTCGCAAGACGGCGCAACCCGCTCAGGCAGGCATTGGGGAGAAGACGATGAGCAAGAAAGATCTCGGCCTGCTGATCCTGATCCTGGTGGTCGGGACCGTGGTCGCCATCATCAATCCGCGCTTCCTGCTGCCGATCAACCTCGCCAACACCTCGAACCTGATCGGCCTGTTCGGCATCCTGTCGATCGGCCAGGCCTTCGTCATCATCACCGGCGGCATCGAACTGTCCGTCGGCTCGGTCGTCGCGCTGCTCGGAACGCTGTTCATCGACTTCATCGCCGTGCGCGACCTGGACTGGCCGCTGGCCTTCGTGCTGATCATCGCGCTCGGCGCCATCATCGGCCTGGTGCACGGCTGGCTGATCACGCGGCTCAAGCTGCAGCCTTTCGTGGTGACGTTGTGTGGCCTCTTGATCTATCGCGGCGTCGCCCGCTTCTACACCGCCGACGGCACCGCCGGCTTCGCCTTCGGCCAGAATTTTCCCGAGCTCGAATTTCTCACCGCTGGGCGGTCATATGGCGTGCCCAACAGCTTCATCGCGCTGATCGTCATCGCCATCGTCATGTGGGTGGTGCTGCACCGTTCGGTGTTCGGGCGCTATCTCTACGCCATCGGCAAGAACGAGGAGGCGGCGAAATATTCGGGCATCCGCACCGGCCGCGTCGTCATGGCCGCCTATGTCATCTGCGGCGTGCTGACGGCGCTGTCGGCGATCTATTTCGCCATGTACACGCGCTCGATCTCGCCCGCCAGCCACGGCCAGTTCTACGAGCTCTACGCCATTGCGGCGGCGGTGCTCGGCGGCTTCTCGCTGCGCGGCGGCGAGGGGTCGCTGATTGGCGTCATCCTGGGCACCGTCCTGCTGCAGGAGCTGCAGAACCTCGTCAATCTGCTCGGCATCCCGTCCTCGCTCAACTTCGCGGTGATGGGCGGCGTCATCCTCATCGGCGTGCTGGTCGACCAGCAATGGGGCGTGTTCCGGGCAAGGCGGCTGATGGTCGACGCTGCCCGCAAGAACGTCGCCGGTGCGGCGGCGGAATAACCGCCTTGGCAACGACCCACCTGCTTGTCCGGGCCTTGAGATTATTATAATAGCATAACCCGGGAATTGCTCGGGGGCTGACGGGACATGCGCTGCGATTTGCGAGGCAAGGTGGCGCTGGTCACGGGAGCCGCGGGCGCGATCGGCAGTTCCATCGCCAGGCGCCTGTCCGACAATGGCGCCGCGGTCGTCGTCGCCGATATCGACGGCGAAGGCGCGGATCGGGTCGCGGCGGGCTTGAGCAATGCCATGGCCTGCACCGCCGACATCCGCAACGTGGCATCGGTCGACAGTGCGATCGCCGCGATCATGGAGCGCCACGGCCGCCTCGACATCCTGGTCAACAATGCCGGCGTCAACACGCTGGCGCATCGCGTCACCATCGATGAATTTCCGGCCGAGGAATGGGATCGCATCACCGGCATCGATCTCGATGGCCTCTACATCATGAGCCGCGCGGCGCTTGGGCCCATGCTCGCCGCCGGCAAGGGCGGGCGCATCGTCAACATCGCCTCGGTCGTCGGCCTTGCCGCCATGCGGCTGCAAAGCCCGTTCGTCGCCGCCAAGGCCGGCATCGTCCATCTGACGCGCTCGATGGCGATCGAACTCGGAGCCAAGGGCATCCTGACCAACGCGATCGCGCCGGGCTCGGTGATGACGGCGCTGACCGCCAAGCTGTTCTACGGCGACGACGGCAAATTCGCCGGCCGCACCCAGGAATTCCTTGCCCATGTGCCGCTCGCCCGGCCGGCCCGGCCGGAGGAGATCGCCGAGGCCGTGCTGTTCCTTGCCTCCCCGGCCGCCAGCTACGTCAACGGCCAGGTGCTGGCCGTCGATGGCGGCTGGACGGCGGGATACATGATGTGAGTGCCGCCATGGAAATCGATCTCGAGGGTGCCGCTTTCGCACTGGACGGCGACACCAACCCGGTTGCCGAGGCAGCGCTTGTCGCGCTGCAGGCCAATGGCGGTCATCTTGTCGAAGGCTCGCATGCGCGCGCCGCCGATATCCTGCTGATCTCCTGCCCGCTGCGGCCGGGAACGGCGACCGGCGATCCGCGATCGCTCTATGCCGACGCGCGCAAGGCTGCCGTGACCATGACCGAGCGTGGGCGTGGGCGCATCGTCTTCCTGCTGTCGGCGATCGCAGGCATGCCGATGCGCCGGCATCCGCGCTTTTCCATGGAGAACGCGTCGATCCTTGCCGGCATGCGCACGCTGGCCATGGAGTTCGGCCCGAAGGTGTTGGTCAATGCCGTCGGGGTCGGCGCGGTCGAGGATGAAACCATGGTGTCGGGCGACAAGGCGATGCTCAGCCACACGCCGGTCGGCCGCGCCGGCAGCATCGAGGAAGCGGTTGCAGCCGTGCTGTTCTTCTGCGATCCACTGAACACCTACACGACCGGCCAGATGCTGGGCGTCGATGGCGGGTGGATGGCAGGCTATGGCCGCAATTTCTGACCCAATGACGCTCGACGCTGAAGCGCGCGAGGTCGGGCTGGTGCCTGGGATCTGTAGCAGCGTCGTCCCGCCGTGTTGGCGTGGCATCGATCTCATGCGCCGGCTTTCGGATCGGTGAAGTCTTCGACCGCGCGATGGTCGGGCGCATCGCTGGAAAGCGTCCGCCGCAACCGCTATGAATGGCGTTGTCGCGCGACCCCGGAAGACATTGCTTTGGCGGATCGCGCTCTCTTGGAGCACTTGCGATGACCGACAGGCCGGACGGCCCGGGCGAGAAGAAGTCACGGCGCCTTGGCGTCCGCGAGATCGCCAAGCGCGTCGGCGTCGCGCCGATGACGGTGTCGCGGGCGCTGTCCAATCCCGACATGGTCTCGCCGGACACGCGCGCCAAGGTGCTGCAGGCCATCGAGCAGGCCGGCTTCGTACCCAACCGGCTGGCGTCCAGCATGCGCGGCAACGGCCGCATGATCGGCACGGTGGTGCCACCGCTGATCAATTCGGGCATCGCCGAACAGGTACAGGGCATGTCCGACGAATGCCATGAGAGCGGCTATTCGATGCTCCTGGTGCAGGGCGAGTTCACGCAGGAGGCAGAGGAAAAATCGATCCGCACCCTGCTTGGCTGGCGCCCGGTCGGCATGATCCTGCAAAGCTTCGTGCAAAGCGAGACGGCCCGTGCGCTTCTCAAGAGCAGCGGCGCGCCGGTGGTCGAGATATCCGAGATCAAGGGCCGCAAGCCGATCGACATGGTGGTCGGCGTCTCCAACTTCGAGACCGCCTACGCCATGACCATGCATCTGGCGGCCAAGGGCTACAAGCGCATCGGCTTCGTCTCGACGCCAATCCATGGCAATGATCGCCTGCAGCAGCGCCGCACCGGATATCATGCCGCACTCACCGAACTCGGCATCAAGAACCATGCCGACATGGAGGTCGAGGTGCCGATCACCGCGCAAGGCGGCGCCGAGGCGCTGCTGACGCTGACCTCTCGCCACAAGGACATCGACGCCATCTTCTTCTCCAGTGACACGCTGGCCGTCGGCGCCGTGCAGGAATGCCACCGCCGCCGCTGGGCGGTGCCGGGCCGGATCGCCATCGCCGGTTATGGCGACATGGACCTTGCAGCGCAGCTTTATCCACCGCTGACCACGGTGAAGGTCAATCGCTACGAGATGGGCCGGCGCGCCGTGCGGCAATTGCTGGCGAGGCTCGGCGGCGACACCAAGGTGCCGACCATCACCAGCCTCGGCTTCGAGATCGTCGACCGCGAGAGCGCTTGATCAGGACGGCTGTTTCTTTGCCGTGTCCTCGCGCCGCCCGAGGCGCTTTTCCCAGCCCTCGGCATGGACGTTGAGATAGGCGTCGGGATCGTAAGGGTGATGCTTGATCGCATCGATGTCGAGATCGATACCGAGCCCCGGCGCGTGCGGCAGCGACAGATGGCCATTGTCCGGGTTGATGGTCGGATGCCAGGTCACGAGGTCGCGCGTCCACGGATCGTTGAAGGCATCGAAATGTTCCTGGATGAGGAAATTCGGCACCGCGGCGGCCAGTTGCAGGCACACCGCCGTCGCCACCGGTCCGCCGCTCTGGTGCGGCGCGATATGGCTGCCATGCGCAAGCGCGAGGTTGGCCACCTGCATCGACGGCGCAATGCCGCCCAGCGACATCGGCTCGGGCTGGAAGATGTTGACGCCGCCGCCGGCCGCCAGCGTGTAGAACTGGCCGACCGTGTCGTACATCTCGCCGGTCGCCACCGGGATCGGCGAGCGATGCGCCACTTCGTGCACGGTCTCCTGGCGGTCGCGCGAGGTCGGCTCCTCCCACCAGTAGATATCGAGGTCGGCGAACTTCTGCGCCGCCTGCAGGGCGGCGATCTCGGTGAAGCGGGCATGGACGTCGATCAGGATCAACGTGTCCTTGGGCAGTTCGTCACGCAATTTTCGGCAGATCGCGTAGGACAGGTCCAGCTCCTCGCGCGAAATGAAACCTTGCGCGGTGCCGAACGGGTCGAGCTTGAACGCCTTGAAGCCCTTGGCCAGCACCGCCTTGGCGGTCTCGAGGAAAGCCTCGGGCGTGCGCTCGGTGCGATACCAGCCATTGGCATAGCCGAGCACGCTGTCGCGCACCTGGCCGCCGAGCAACTGATGGATCGGCACGCCGAGGCTCTTGCCCAGTATGTCCCAGCAGGCCACCTCGATCGCCGCGATCACCGTGCGGTGGATGTGGCCGCCGTCGAGCGAAACGCTGTCCAGCATGCGTTTGGCCAGCGCGTTGATGCGGCGCGGATCTTGGCCGATGGCGAGATGCTTGAGTTCATGCACGCCGGCTTCGGTGGTTTTGATGAAGCCGTTCAACGTGCCTTCGCCGACGCCATGGATGCCCTTGTCGGTATGCACTTTGACGAACAGCCAGTTCTTCCAGCCGGCGCCGACGGCAAAGGTCTCGATCTCGGTGATCTTCATGCGAAACTCTAGCTCAAACCAGTGATTGTCGCGATGACGGCATCGGTCGTCAGGCCGTATTTCGCTTGCAGGGTCGGCACCGCGCCGCATTCGATGTAGCGGTCGGGAAGGCCGATGCGCGTCACTTTCTTTGCAATGCCGGCATCGAACAAGGTCTCGACGACCAGGCTGGCCAGACCACCGACGACGACATGATTTTCCGCCGTGACGATATGGCCGGCATCGGCCGCGAATTCGGTCACCGCTTCGGCGTCGAAGGGTTTGATGGTCGGCACATGCAGCACGCCGGCGGAAATGCCCTGTTTGCGCAAAGCGTCCGCCGCGTCCAGCGCCCGCTCGGTCATGAAGCCGGTCGAAATGATGCCGACATCCGAACCGTCCCGAAGCCGCCGCGCCTTGCCGATCTCGAAGCGGTAACCCGGCTCGAACACGACTGGCACGCTGCCGCGCAGCAGCCGCATGTAGACCGGGCCACGATGCTCGGCGATCGCCTCGGTCGCTGCCTCGATCTCGGTCGCATCGCAGGGATCGATGATGGTGAGGCCGGGGATCATGCGCATCAGCGCCAGGTCCTCGATCGCCTGATGCGTGCCGCCATAGCCTGTCGTCAGCCCCGGCAGGCCGGCGACGATCTTGACGTTGAGGTTGGAGTGGGCAAGCGCGATGGCGACGAAATCATAGGCGCGCCGCGTCGCGAACACGCCATAGGTGGTGGCGAACGGCACCTTGCCGGTGCGCGCCAGCCCGGCGGCGACGGCGACCAGATTCTGCTCGGCCATGCCGACATTGAAGAAGCGGTCCGGGAAGGCATCGCGGAACGGCAATATGTCGGTGTATTTGCCGAGATCGGCGGTCAGCCCGACAATGTCCGGATGGCTCTGGCCAAGACGGGCCAGCGCGCGGCCGAACGGTGCCTCGACGCTCTGCCGGTCGCCGCCACCAGCTTCGTCCTGGCCCATGGCCAGCGTGCGGCCAGCCTCCATTGCCGCGCCGCTCACTGGCCCGCTCCCGCGCTGTTCTCGAACTCGGCGATGATGCCGTCCCATTGTGCCACGTCGATGCGGAAGAAGTGCGATTTCTCGCTGCTCTCGATGCGCGGAACGCCCTTGCCGGGCAGTGTGCGCAGCACGATCGCCTTCGGCTTGCCGTTGCGATTTCTTGCATCGGCCAGCGCACTGACCACCGCCGTCATGTCGTTGCCGTCGATCTCGGATGTTTCCCAGCCGAAGGCGCGCCATTTGTCGGCGACAGGTTCCATGTCGAGCACGACAGGCCCGTCGGCCTGGATCCCGTTGCAGTCGATCAGCGCCACCAGCCCGTCGAGCTTGAAATGGCTGGCCGACATTGCCGCTTCCCAGGTTGAGCCTTCCTGCATCTCGCCGTCGGACAATTCAACGAAGACGCGTGCGTCGGAGCGGTCGACGCGCAGTCCGAGCGCCTGGCCGACACCTTGTCCCAGCCCATGGCCGAGCGAGCCGCCGATCATTTCGACGCCGGGCGTGGTGTCGAGCGTCGACATTTCCAGCCGGCTGTTGTCGGCGCCATAGGTGACCAATTCCTCGACCGGAATGATGCCGGCCTCGGCCAGGGCCGCCCACAATGCGATGGAATAGTGACCGGTCGACAGCAGGAAGCGGTCGCGTTCGGGCCAGGCCAGATTGTGCGGGTCGTAGCGCAGCTCATGGAAATACAGCGCGGCCAGCGCATCGGCGATGCCGAGGCCCTGGCCGATATAACCCTGGCCCTGGCCGCGCGCCATGGTCAGCATGTGGCGGCGCAACTGCGTCGCCTTGCGTTCGAGCGCGCCGATATCGGCGGTGCCGGGAGGAGAGTTGCGCAGCATTGGATCAGTCCTTGTCGAGTCCGCCCGACATGTTGAGCCGCTCGGCGGTCATGTATTTCGGCGCGTCGAGGCAGAGCCAGACGACAGCCTCCGCGACCTCGGAAATCTCGGCGCGGCGGCCGAGCGGTATGCGGCGCGTGCGTTCGTCGAGAAAGGCCTGCAGGTCGTTGCGGCCATTGGCGCGGGCGAGATCGGCCTCGGTCGAGCGCTGCATCTCGGTGTCCATCATCCCCGGCGCCAGGCTGTTGACCAGCACGCCGTAGGGCGCCAGTGCAACCGCCGCGGCGCGGGTGATGGAGTCGACGCCGGCCTTGCTCGCCGTGTAGGCGGTGTAGTCGGGCAGCGCCATGCGCGAACCGGGTGAGGTGATGTTGATGATGCGCCCCGAACGCTGCTCGCGCATCACCCGGCCCGCCGCCTTGCAGGCCATGGCAAGCGCGGTGACGTTGAGCGCCAGCGTGCGCGTCCAGGATTTGTAAGTGGCGTCGAGGAACGGCTCGATCACACCATAACCGGCATTGTTGACGAGGATGTCGATGCCGCCCCATTGCACGACCACCTTTTCGACCGCTGCCTCCGGCGCGCCTTCCCTGGTGAAGTCGCCGATGATCGTCTCGGCCTCGGCGCCTTTCTCCCGAACCAGGCGAGCGGTCTCGGCCGCGCCTTCGGCGTTGACGTCGGCGATGGCGACCGCGCATCGACGGGCCGCCAATTGTATCGCAACCTCGCGGCCAAGGCCGCCGGCGGCGCCCGTGACCAGTGCCCTGCGCGGCGTTGTCTCGAGAATTTCGGCAGGCAAGCGAGCACCCTCCCGGTGGCCATCTTGACGGAATTGATACCGGTACCATAAATGGCTGTCAACGGGGATGTGCTATTGTCCGCCGACCGAGCGGTCAATCGGTGCAGGGAGGAAAAAATGAAAGTCGTCGCGCTCGAGACGCTGCAGCTGGCGGAGTTCCCGTTCCTGTTCTGGCTGCGCGTCCACACCGATGCCGGCCTCATCGGCACCGGCGAGACCTTCTGGGCGCCAGGACCGGTCGCCTCCTACATCCACGACAATGTCGCCGCCTATCTTCTGGGCAAGGATCCGCGCGACATCGAGCTGCACGACCGTACGCTGGGCAGCGTCTATGTCGGCGCGCGCGATTCCGGCGCCGAGGTGCGCGGCAATTCCGCCGTCAACATTGCGCTCTGGGATATATATGGCCAGGCGCTCGGCGAGCCGGTCTGGCGGCTGCTCGGAGGCCGTACCCACAGGACCGTGCCGATCTACAACACTTGCGCCGGCTACAAACATGTCCGCGCCACGAAGAAGAACGCCCTGTTCGAGCGCGGCGAGGACTGGTCGCTCAAGGCCGGCGATTCGAACGAGGGCCCATATGAGGATCTGCTCGCCTGGCGCTACAATGCCGGCGACCTCGCCAAAAGCCTGAAATCCGAAGGTATCAAGGCGATGAAGATATGGCCGTTCGACATTGCCGCCGAGGCGTCGAACGGCACTCGCATTTCGCTTGCCGATCTCGACAAGGCGCTGGAACCTTTCCAGAAAATCCGCGACGCCGTCGGCCGCGACATGGAAATCATGGTCGAGCTGCATGGGCTGTGGACCTTGCCGCCGGTGCTGCGCATCGCCGAGGCGCTGAAAACGTATGACGTCGCCTGGCTGGAGGAGCCCATCCGCTACAACGAGCTTGACGCCATGGCCGAGCTTGCCCGCCACACGTCCATTCCGATCGCCGCCAGCGAAAGGCTGGCCTCGCGGCAGATGTTCAAGCAGTTGATCGACAAGCGCGCCGCTTCGGTGATCATGATCGACCTCGCCTGGTGTGGCGGCCTCAGCGAGGCACGCAAGATCGCCAACATGGCCGAAGCCAGCGAACTGCCGGTGACCTTGCACGACTGCACCGGGCCGATCGTCTATGCCGCCAGCTGCGCACTGTCCGCAACCTTGCCGAACGTCAACTACCAGGAGGCCGTGCGCGCCTATTTCACCGGCTGGTACACCGAGATCGTCGCCGACATTCCGCTGGTCAGCGACGGCCATGTCGCACCGCTGGAGGGGTCGGGCCTTGGCCTCAGCCTGCGGCCGGAGTTGTTCGAGCGGCCTGACGCCACGGTGCGCATCACCAAGATCTAGCGGCCATACGGGCTCTGTTCGGAGCCAGTAGACATTATGCTATTATAATCTATTATGAACCGAAGCGGGCGACCAACAAGCTCGCCGCCGGCGCTCTGCAGTCCGGCCAGACGGATTCAGGGAGGCTTTGGTGGCAATGTCTGCGGCGCGCACGCGCGAGGATTTCAAGAGTGCGCCAAATCTGCCCGACCGGAAAATCCTGCTCGACCTGTTCGAGCGCATGGTGCTGTTGCGCCGCTTCGAAAGCATCGCCCAGATCGCTTGCCGCAAAGGCGAAACGCCGGGCTTCCTGCATCTCTATATCGGTGAGGAGGCGACAGGCGTTGGCGTCTGCGGGCATCTGCGCCCGACCGACTGGGTCACATCAACCCATCGTGGCCATGGCCACGCGCTGGCCAAGGGCGCCAACCCCGGCCGGGTGATGGCGGAGCTGTTCGGCAAGGTCGACGGCATCTGCGGCGGCCGCGGCGGCACCATGCATCTCTATGACCGCTCGGTCGGCCTGTTCGGCACTAATGGCATCGTCGCCGCCGGTATCGGCCATGCCGTCGGCATCGGCATGAGCGCCCGCCAGCAGGGCCGCGACGACATCGGCGTCGCCTTCTTCGGCGACGGCGCCGCCAATCATGGCGGCTTCCACGAGGCGCTCAATTTCGCCGCCGTGCAGCGCGCCCCGGCGGTCTTCGTCTGCGAGAACAACCTTTACGCCACCGCGACGCCGCTCAAGTCCGTCACGCTCAATCCCGAAATCGCCACCAAGGCCGCGTCCTACGGCATGCCCGGCGTCGCCGTCGACGGCAACGACGTCTTTGCCGTCTGGCTGGCCATGAAGGAAGCCACCGAGCGCGCCCGCGCCGGCAAGGGTCCGACGCTGATCGAGGCCAAGACCTATCGCACCGTCGGCCACCATGAGGGCGATCCCGTCATCGGTACCTACCGCACGCAGGAGGAGCTCGACGCCTGGATCAAGCGCGACCCCATCGACATGTTCCGCAAGAAGCTGGTCGAGGACTATGGCGTCGCCGATGCCGAGGCGCTGGCGGCCATCGAGTCACGAATCGAGAAGGTGGTCGAGGAAGCGCTGACCTTCGCCCGCAATTCACCCGAGCCCGATCCGGCAACGGTGCGGCTGCACGTCTTTGCCGATCCGATCAATCCGCCCGCCGCCCTGCAGCCGCGCGCCGCCGGCGAGACGCGCACGCAAGGCTGGCTCGAAGCGGTGCGCGACGGCATCGCCGAGGAGATGCGCGCCAATCCGGCCATCCTCTATTTCGGCGAAGGCACCGGCGAGCGCGGCGGCAGCTTCGCCCACACCAGGAATCTCTGGCAGGAGTTCGGCGCCGAGCGCATGGTCGACACGCCGATTTCCGAACAGGGTTTCACCGCCGCCGCCGTCGGCGCCTCGGCCACCGGCGCGCGCACCGTCTCGGACCTTATGTTTGCCGACTTCGCCTTCGAGACCGCCGGGCAGATCTTTTTGCAGGCGGCCAAGCTGCGCTACATGACCAGCGGCTTGATGAGCGCGCCGATGGTGGTGCGCGTCGGCGCTGGCGCGCTGCGCAGCTCCGGACCGCATCACAGCGGCATCTATCATCCGGTCTTCGCCCATATGCCGGGCCTCATCGTCTGCGTGCCCTCGACCCCGGCCGACGCCAAGGGGTTGATGAAGACGGCGCTGAGGGCCGGCGATCCCGTCATCATGCTCGAACCCAAGGCGCTGTTCGCCTCGAAGGGCGAGGTGCCCGTGGGCGAACATTATGTGCCTTTCGGCGTCGCGCGCATCGCCCGGTCCGGTGCCGACATCACCATCGTCGCCGCCGGCCAGATGGTGCAGCGCGCGCTGGAGGCCGCCGAGACGCTGGCCGCCGAAGGCATCGAAGCCGAGGTGATCGACCCACGCACCATCATGCCGCTCGACATCGACACCATCGTCGCCAGCGTCCGCAAGACGCATCGTCTGCTCATCGTCGACGAGGCCTGGGCGATGTGCGGCCTTGGCGGCGAGATCGCGCAAGCCATCAACGAGCTCGCCTTCGATGAACTCGACGCGCCGCCCGGAAGGCTGCACACGGCGCCGACTTCGCATCCCTTCGCGCCGGTGCTGGAGCGCGCCATGCTGGTCGATACAGCGCGCATCGTCCAGGGCGTGCGCGACGTCATCGCTGGCCAGCCGCCGGTGCCGGATCACTGGTACACGGTCGGCCTGAAAAGTGCTGCGCCGGCTAAGCTTGCTTCTGCTCCTGCCAAGCCGCAGCCCACCGTGGCTGCGACGTCTGCTTCTCCTGCGGGCGACGACGAGCCGATAACGATGCCGTTCGGCGATCTCACCGTCAGCGAAGGCACCGTCATAAAATGGCTGAAGGCGGTCGGCGATGCCGTCAAGGAGGGCGAACTGATTGCCGAGATCGAAACCGACAAGGCCGTGGTCGAGATCGAGGCGCCGGTCAGTGGCACGCTTGCCGCGATCGACCAGCCGGTTGGCGCCGTGGTGCCAATGGGCGGCCGCATCGGCGGCATCAGGAAATAAACCACCACCAGATATGAAATCCGAAGGGCAAGCATGAAGATCCTGTGCGCCAACTGGCAAGCCGCCGACGAGGCCGAGCTCGAATGCGAGCACTATCCTGATATCGAGTTCATACTGGCCCGCTCGACCAACGACAAGGCTGCCAGCCTCGATCCCGCAATCTGTGGGTCGGTCGATGCCGTCATCAACTATTCGCCGACCCACAATGTCGCGGCCGCTCCGACCGCCTTTCCCAAGGCGAGGATCGCGGTGCGCTCGGGCGTCGGCTTCGACAACATCGACACCGCGGGCTGGGGCGCGCGCAAGATCCCGGCCTGCAATGTTCCGGACTATGGCACGACCGAAGTCGCCGACCACGCCATCGGGCTGATGCTGGCGCTGACGCGCGGCACCTCCGCCTATGGCGCGGAGCTTTCCGGTAACGGCGCCGAAGGCTGGCATTTCTCCAAGGCGCCACTGGTACGCCGGCACAAGGGTGCCATCTTCGGCGTTGTCGGGCTCGGCCGCATCGGGCTTGCCACTGCCCGTCGCGCCGCCGCTTTCGACATGAAGGTTGTGTTCCATGACCCGCATCTTCTGTCCGGCGTCGACCTCTCGACCGGCTACGAGCGGGTCCATTCGCTGGCCGAGCTGATGCGGCGGGCGGATGTGGTGAGCGTTCACACGCCGTTGAGCGAGGAAACCCGCAAGCTGCTTGGGGCGCCTGCCTTTGCCGCCGCCAAACCCGGTCTTGTGCTGGTCAACACGGCGCGCGGCCCGATCGTCGATCTCGACGCGCTGGAAGCGGCAATGCGCGAGGGCGCCGTTGCCGGGGCCGGGCTGGACGTGCTGCCGAACGAACCGGGCGATCTCGACCATCCGCTGCTGGTGGCATGGCGGCGCCGCGAGCCGTGGATCGCCAACCGGCTGATCGTCACGCCGCACGCGGCCTTCTACAGCCCGGCGGCGATGCGCGACCTCAGGCTGAAATCGATCGAAGTGGTGCACGCCTATCTCGCCGAGGGCCGGCTCACAAACTGCGTCAATGCCGAGTATCTGAAATGAATATGGCGGTCGGCCAAACCCGGCGTCTACCGGCGTCGCCCTATGCGCGCCGCCTAGCGCGCGAGCGTGGCCTTCCGCTCGAGACGCTCCGCGGCAGCGGCCCGGGTGGCCGCGTCCTGGCCGCCGACGTGCAGGACTTCGTCCCTGTTCCCGCCCCTGTAAATTCGCCTGATGTCGTCGCCCCTGCTGCTGCCGCGCCATCTGTCGCGGCGCCCCGCATGGCCGCTTTCGCCGCATCGCTCGCGCTGGGCGCGCTGCGCGACCTGCTGGCCGCGCTGGACAGCACCGGGAAAGTGTTCGACATCGACGACGTGCTGCTGCGCGCGGCCGGTCATGCATTCGCTGAAACTCCCGAGGCCGCCATGCTCGGCGGCGCTCCGGTGGCTCTGGAACTCGCCGGACGGCAAGCGGTCTTCGCGGTTGCCCCGCAGGTTACCTTGACGTCACTGCGCTCGACACGGCTTACGGCTGTGGCCGACAACCATGACGACGCGGACAAACCGGCCGCACTGTCCTTGCGGCTCTTGCCGGAGAGCGAAATCCGGCCGCTGATGATGCCGCTTTTGCCGGACCGAACCATGCGCCTGACCGTTTGCGTCGCTGCGGGAGGTGGCCATGCCGAATGCCTGCTCACCACGGATACGGCGAGCCTTGACGAGGCGGCCGCGGCTGCGTGGCTCGCCGCCCTGAAATCGGCGATCGAACACCCGCTCCGGCTCTTCGTCTGACGTTCCGCATCGTCGGCGGCATCGCCTAGCCTCGGGGCAAGTAAGCTATTATAAAAGCTTCGACACAGGCGCGACGAGGCTCATGGATCACTCCGTTCCCACCATCGACATACTTCCCCGGCGCACGCTCGGCCGTTCGAACGGGCCGCTTTACCGCCAGCTTGCCGACATCTTGCGCGAGCCTATCGGCGACGGCACCTTCCCCGTTGGCGGTGAACTGCCGAAGGAGGCGACCATTGCCGAGCATTTCGGCGTCAGCCTGATCACCGTGCGCCAGGCGTTGCGGGACCTCGAGGCCGACGGGCTGATCAGGAAGCGGTCGGCGAAACCAGCGGTGGTGACGGCGCGCAATCCGTCGGTCAACCTCAGCTGGAAATTCAAGAACTTCGCCGACATGGCGGCCTTCACCAAGGATGCCCAACTGACGGTGAAATCCTATCGCAAGGAGGTCTCCCCCGTGCTTCAGCGCCATTTCGGCATGGGCAAGGACGAGGCGGGCTACTGCTTGCGCGGCATCCTGTCGGTGGGTGAGCAGAAGAAGGCTCAGATCACCAGTTATTTCCCGCCTTCTGTCGGAGCGAAGCTGAAGCGGGACGATTTTTCCGACGTGCTGATCTTTCGTTCCGTGCAACGGCATCTCGGCCTTCGGCTGGACGTCGCGCATGTCACGGTCCGCGCCGAGATCGCCGACGAGGTCATCGCGGACGACCTCGGCATCGTGCTGGGCAGTGCGGTGCTGAGTGTGGAGATGCTCTACCAGTCGGCTGACCAGCAGAGCATCGAGTTCACCATCGCGCGGCATCCGGCCGATCTCTTCAGCATCAGCTACGACGCGCCGAACGACCTCGCCTGAACCCGATCGGCGGGATTGCCACGCCGATTTCGTCGTCTCGGCCATGGACAGCTTTATAAAATTATAATAGCATCATAGCTAGGATAGAGGCTGCGCCGGGAACCACGGTCAAACGTGGATGCGCAGCCGCATCCGACGTCGAGCATTTGCCTGTTGCGTGTCGCCCGAGTGCACAGTGGGTCTGGGTGGCGGCATGCACAAAACAAAGTCTGTCCATAAGGGGGTGTGCGGCGAAGGCACTTGATAGGCAGCGGCGTTCGCGCGGCTGACACCAAACACGGGAGGAGGAAATCATGAAAGCAGGCGCATTCTTCGCCGGCCTTGCGGTGATCGCGACGACTTTGCTGTCGATCGATGCCGTGCCGGCCAACGCACAGGACAAGAAGCCCTACACGATCTATCTGTCCAACAATTTCGTCGGCAACGACTGGCGCCAGCAGATGCTGCGCAGCGCCGACATCGCGGTCAAGAAGCCCCCGCTTGCCGGCCGCGTCGACCTCAAGGTCGAGGTGGTCGAGACCACGGTCCAGGCGCAGATCAATTCCCTCAACAACATCATTCGCAACAAGCCCGACGCCATCGTGATCGACGCGGGCTCCGGCGAAGCGCTCAACCCGACGATCGAGAAGGCCTGCAAGGCCGGCATCGTGGTCATCGCCTTCGACCAGATCGTCAGCGCGCCCTGCGCTTACACGATGGAGTCCGACTGGGGCCGGGCACCGCGCGTGGAGGCCGAATGGCTGGTCAAGAAACTCGGCGGCAAGGGCAAGATTCTCGTTGACCGTGGGCTTGCCGGCGCTCCGATCTCCGCCCAGCTGCAGGGCGGTTTCGAGGAAGTCATCAAGAAATATCCCGGCATTGAGGTGGTCGGCTATTTCAACGGCGACTATGCACTGGGACCGGAGCAGGCCGGCGTCGCCAGCTTGCTGGCGGCGCACCCGCAAGTCGACGCCATCTTCGTCCAGGGCTACGGCGCCGGAGCGATCAAGGCGCTGCAGGATGCCGGTCGCCCGATCGTTCCCATCACCGGCAGTCCGTTCAACCTGACGACGACGACCTGTGCGCAGACCCAGGGCGCCCAGTGCATCCTTGCACCCAACCCTGCCTATCTGTCGGCCGAGGCCTTGAAGCTGGCGGTGGAGATACTGGACGGCAAGAAGCCGGCGGAGAAAAAAATCCTGCTGCGCAATGCCTTCCTCACCACCGATCCGGTCCCGTCGGAATTGTATCCCGACGCGACCATGCAGAAGATAGAGGTCGGCAAGAATGCCTTTCCGGACATGGCGCCGGGCCTGTTTCTTCCGGTCAGCCCGGACTGGGTTGAAATCACCCCGGCCGAGGCCGCCGGCTCGAAATGACGATGCCTGCCGATCGGTGACGAAATGGTCGCCTCCAGGCCTCTCCAATGCGCCTTGGCTTAAATTGACAAGGCGCATTGGTACCGGTATCAATTTACACGCAGCACCCACCAAGATGGCGAAGTCCGTCACCGGCTGATGCAGGAAACGCAAGGAGGAGAGATCATGAAACTGAAGACAATTTGCGCCGGACTGGCAAGCCTTGCCGTGTCCGCGATCGCCATCGGCACGGCACCGGGCCACGCCGAGGACAAGAAGCCCTACACCATCTATCTCTCGAACAATTTCGTCGGCAATGACTGGCGCCAGCAGATGGAGCGTGTTGCCACCGTGTCGGTCAACAAGGGACCGCTGAAGGGTCGCGTCGACCTCAAGATCGAGAACGTCGAGAACACGGTCCAGGCGCAGATCAACTCGCTGAACAACATCATCCGCCAGAAGCCGGACGCCATCCTCGTCGATGCCGGTTCGGATTCGGCCTTGAACCCGACCATCAAGAAGGCCTGCGACGCCGGCATCGTCGTCATCAGCTTCGACCAGGTGGTGACCGAGCCCTGCGCCTTCGCCGTCGCGTCCGACTGGGACCGCATCCCCTCGGTCATGGCCGAGTGGATGGCTGTGCAGCTTGGCGGCAAGGGCAACATCATCCTCGACCGCGGCCTTGCCGGCGCGCCGATTTCGGCGCAATTGCAGCAGGGCTACGAGAAGGTGCTGGCTAAATATCCCGACATCAAGATCGTCGGCTACTACAATGGCAATTACGCGCTCGGGCCGGAGCAGTCGGGCGTCGCGGCGCTGCTTGCCGCCAATCCGAAGATCGACGGCATCATGACGCAAGGCTATGGTTCCGGCGCCATCCAGGCGCTGAAGGATGCCGGCCGGCCGATCGTCCCGGTCGTCGGCTTCTCCTACAATGTCGCCGCGCTCACCTGTGCGCAGACGCAGGGCGCCAAGTGCATCCTAGGCTCGAACCCGGCCTATCTCTCTTCGGAAGCGATCAAGCTGGCGGTCGATATTCTCGACACCGGCAAGAAGCCGGCCGAGCGCTCCGTCTCGGTCAAGGGTGACTTCGTCACCACCGATCCGTTCGAGTCCAAGCTTTACCCCGGCACCAAGATGATCAAGATCGCGGTCGGCGAAAATGCCTTCCCCGACCAGGCGCCCGGCCTGACGCTGCCGATCACGCCCGACTGGGTCGAGATCACCGCTGCGGAAGCCGCCGGCAGCAAGTAACATCTGTCACCGCGACCCTGTCTCCCGGCATCGCAGGATGTCGGGAGAGCTTTTCGAGAGCAGCCCATGGACCTCGTCACCGTCAAAGGCCTGTCCAAACGCTATGGCGGCATCGTCGCGCTGAGCGAGGCGACATTCAGTGCCCGCGCCGGCGAAGTGCACGCGTTGCTCGGCGAGAATGGCGCGGGCAAGAGCACTTTCATCCAGATCCTGTCGGGCGCGGTGCGGCATGATGGCGGCTCGATCCTGGTCGACGGCCAGGACTATCGCCCGGCCAATCCGGATGCTGCCCAGGCGCGCGGCATCGCCGCTGTCTTCCAGGAGTTGTCGCTGATCCCCGATCTCAGCGTCGAGCAGAACATCTGGTTCCGCCACGAGCCAAGAACGCTTCTGCGCACCGTCAATCGCGCCGAGATGCGCCGCAAGACGCTGGCGCTGCTCGAAAGATACAATTTCCCGGCACTTCGTCCCGACCAGGAATTGCGGCGGCTGACACTGGCCGAGCGGCAGATCGTCGAGATCGCCAAGGGCCTGGCCAAGGACCCGCGCATCCTGATCCTCGACGAGGCGACCTCGGCGCTGCCCGCGCGCGAGGCCGAGTGGCTGCTCAAGCTCACCCGGCAACTGGCCGCCGAGGGCAGGCTGGTCATCTTCATCTCGCACCGCATGGCCGAGGTGCGCGCCATTGCCGACCGGCTGACCATCTTCCGCAATGGCAGCACCATTGCCGTGCACGAAGCCAATGCCGTCTCCGACAACGAGATCGTCACCCAGATGATCGGCCGGCACCTCGACCGGCTCTATCCCGAGCGTATTGCCACCGCGACCGATCGCATCGCGCTGAGCGTCAAGAATTTTTCGAGCGGCAGCCGGCTCTCCGGCGTCGACTTTGCGCTGCGCGAGGGCGAGGTGCTCGGCGTCGGCGGTCTGCAGGGGCACGGCCAGCGCGAGCTGTTCCAGGCGCTGTTCGGCGCCAGCAAGGCGAGCGGCACCATCGAGCTCTGGGGCAAGCCGGTTTCGATCGCCAATCCGCGCCAGGCCCTGACCGGCAAGGATGGTATCGCATTGGTTCCCGAGGATAGGCGCGGGCAGGGCCTGCTTCTGACCAAGAGCGTGCGCGAGAACCTGACACTGTCGGTGATCAAACGCTTCACGGAAAACGGCTTGCTCAGCCGGCAAAAGGAGGCGGCCTTGGTCAAGGAGATGGTCGACTTCCTGCGCATCAAGGCCGGCACGCCGGAACAGCTTGCCGGCACTTTGTCCGGCGGCAACCAGCAGAAGGTGATCTTCGGCAAGATGCTGCTGACGCAAGCGCGGGTGCTGCTGCTCTACGATCCGACGCGCGGCGTCGATGTCGGCACCAAGGGGGAGATCTTCCAGCTGATGCGCGACCTCGCGGCCAAGGGCTATGCAATCCTGTTCCATTCGAGCGACATGCCGGAGCTTGTCCACGTCGCCGACCGCGTGCTGGTGATGCGCAACGGCGGTGTTGCCGCGACGCTGGAGGGCGACCGCATTTCGGAGGCGGGCATTTTGCGCGCCGCCATGCTTGAAAGCGAGGCGGCCTGAGGCATGGTGATGGCGATCGCGGAGCAACCTGTGGAGATGGCGCAAAGGCCAGCCGAAATGAAATCCGCCAAGCCGGGTATCGACTGGCGCGGCCGCGCGCTCGACCGCGCTCCCTTCCTCGTAGCATGCCTGATGCTGGCCTTGATCGTCGCCATCTATGGCAGCCTGCAGTCCGGCGTCTTTTCGCTGGATGAGCTGAACCTCGACACGGCGGCGGCGTTGACGCTGATGCTGGCGGCGACCGGCCAGACCATCGTGCTGGTGCGCGGCGGCATTGATCTGTCGATCGGCGGCATGATCAGCCTCGGCACGGTGATCGCGGCAACGCGCTTCACCGACGACCCCTCGACCACCGCGCTTTGGGCGTTGGCCATCCTCGCGCTCGGCTTCCTGATCGGCGCGCTCAATGGTTTGCTGATCTCGCTGCTCAAGCTGCAGCCCTTCCTGGTGACGCTCGCCACATGGTCGATCCTCAACGGCGTCGCCATGATCATCCTGCCGACCGATGGCGGCAGTGTGCCAGGCTGGTGGGTCAGCTTCGGCTACGCGCAACTGTTCGGCCTGACCAGCCCGGTCTGGATGCTGCTGGCACTGCTGTTGTTCTGGTGGTGGTTCCGTGCCACCGGCGTCGGCATCACCATCCAGGCAACAGGCTCCAACGAAAAGTCGGCCTTCCTGTCGGGCGTATCGATCACCCGCGTCAACGTCATCACCTATGGCCTCTCCGGCCTGTTCGCGGCGGGGGCGGCACTGTTTCTGACGACGCAGACCGGCGCCGGGTCGCCAACCATCGGCAAGGACTACATCCTGCCTTCGGTGGCGGCGGCGGTCATCGGCGGCGTCAGCCTGTTCGGCGGCCGCGGCCATCTCGCCGGCACGCTGATCGGCGCCTTCGTGCTCACCCTGATCGGCAATCTGGTCTTCGTCCTGCATGTGTCGAGCTACTGGCAGCCGGTCGCTTCAGGCATCATCCTCCTGCTCTCGGTGCTTGCCAGTTCCGTCGCCGAGAAAGCCGCGAGGGGCCGTGTCCAATGAGCGCCTTCCTCGCCCGCAACCGGCTCATCGTGCTTGCCTATGCCGGCATGGTCGTGCTGCTCCTGGTCACGGCGCTGTTCTCGCCGGGCTTCCTGTCGGTCTCCAACATGCGCTCCACCGTCGTGCTGGCCGCCTTCGTCGGCATCGTCGCGCTCGGCCAGACCTTCGTCATCATCGGCGGCGGCATCGACCTGTCGGTGCCATGGGTGCTCAATTCGGCGGCGATTGTCATGGCGCTGCTCTGCGGCGGCCAGGACCTGCCGCTGGTCTGGGTCATGCCGTTGCTGCTCGCCGGAGGCGCCTTCATCGGGCTCATCAACGGCATTGGCGTCGCCCAGTTCGGCGTGCCGCCAATCATCATGACACTGGCCACCAACGTCATCCTGCAAGGCTTGATCCTGGTGCTGACCGGCGGTTCGCCGACGCCCTCGGCGCCGGCCTTGATCCAATACCTTTCGGTCGGTCGCATCGGCGCCTTCCCGGTCATCGCGCTGATCTGGCTTGCGCTGACGCTGGTGGCGACGCTGCTGCTCTCCAAGGCGGCGTTCGGCCGCCACCTTTATGCGCTCGGTACAAGCGCCACTGTCGCCGAATTCTCCGGCGTGCCGACCGCGCGCACCACCATCCTGACTTATGTGATTTCCGGCCTCACCGCCGCCTTCGCCGGCATGTTGCTGACCGGCTATTCCGGCCAGGCCTATCTCGGCATGGGCGACGCCTATCTGTTCACCTCGATCGCGGCGGTCGCCATCGGCGGCGCCTCGATCCTCGGCGGCAGCGGCCATTATCTCGGCACCGTCGCCGGCGCCATGGTGCTCACCATTCTCACCGGCCTGTTGCCGGCGCTGAACCTGTCGAGCGGCGCGCTGCTCATCGTCTATGGCGCGGTGATCCTGCTCACCGTATCGATCGGCAGCGAGACCTTCGCAGGTCTCGGCGGCAAGCTACGCAGAAAGGAGAGCTGACCATGGTCGAAATCACCTGTGTCGTCGATGCCGGGGCCGAGCTCGGCGAAGGCACGCTCTGGGACCCGAAGGCCGGCGTGCTGTGGTGGATCGACATCTGGAAGAAGCTGATCCATCGCTACGATCCGTCGACCGGCAAGGACATGGTCTTCGAGACGCCGGAATATCTCGGCTGCCTTGGCCTGCGCGAGAAGGGCGGCCTGGTGCTGACCATGACCAACGGCTTCCATTTCTTCGATCCGGCAACCGGCAGGTTCGAGGCGATCGTCGACCCGGAAGCGCATATGCCGAAGACCCGCTTCAACGACGGCAAGCCGGACCGCCAGGGCCGTTTCTGGTCGGGCTCGATGTTCGAGGTGCCGGGCCAGCCGATCGAATTCATCGGCGCGCTCTACCGGCTCGATCCAGACCTTTCGGTGCACAAGATGATCGACGGCATCGGCTGCTCCAACGGGCTGGCCTGGAGTCCGGATTCAAAGACCATGTATTTCTCCGACAGCCATGCCGGCGCGGTGTGGGCTTATGATTTCGATGCCGCCACCGGCGAGATCGAGACCCGCCGTACCTTTATCGACATGACGGTGACCGGCGGCGTCGCCGACGGCGCCACCGTCGATGCGGAAGGCTGCTACTGGGTGACGATCCCGGTGACAGGCAAGGTCTGTCGCTACGATCCGGACGGCGAGCTGATGCAGACCGTGCAGTTGCCGACCGACCTGCCGACCTGTTGCGAGTTCGGCGGCAAGGACCTCGATATCCTCTATGTCACCTCGGCCGTGCTCCGGCGTCCGGCCAGTCACTTCGTCCGCCAGAAGCATCCGGGCGGACTGTTCGCGCTCGACGTCGGCGTCAAGGGCCTGACCTTGCCAGCGTTCAAAGGCTGACCTTTCCCTACTCCACCGGCGTGTCCAGCGGTTCCAGACCTCGGGCATCGTTCCGGTAACGAAACGATGCCCGAGATAGCTGGTATGCCGTGGACTCCGTCAAGTCGCAGTGGGTGTCGTGCGGCGCGAAGCCAAAACCCTATTGCGAGAGCTTGTAGAACCTAGATCAGACCCGACATGTCGGAAAAGGCCATCGCCTTGCGCAGCACCTCGGCGAAGCGCTCGCCGGCCGTTTCGCGCGGACCGCTGTTGTCGATCGAGGTGACGCCAGGTCCCGACAAGGTCACATTGGCGCTGCGCGCCAGCCGTGCCAGCACTTCGCCGCGTGACTCGCGGCCGCGCATCGCCAACCGCTCGGCCAGCACTTCCGGCGAGGCGGTGATCTCGACGATCGCCAGATTGGCATAACGCTGACGCAACACCGGGATGATCGCGCGCGATACGTTGGCCACGGCAACATGGCCATTGGCGACCGACCAGTCGACGTCGGCCGGGATGCCATAGCGCAAGCCGTGCGCCTCCCAGGAGATGGCGAAGGCGCCATCGGCTTCGGCTTCGGCGAAGGCGGCCTCGGCCAGCGTGTCGTGATCCTCGCTCGCGGCATCGCTCGGCCTGGTGATGACGCGGCG
The DNA here is from genome assembly GCF_024519675.1 of Mesorhizobium sp. Mes31. Taxonomy (NCBI): domain Bacteria; kingdom Pseudomonadati; phylum Pseudomonadota; class Alphaproteobacteria; order Hyphomicrobiales; family Phyllobacteriaceae; genus Mesorhizobium; species Mesorhizobium sp. Mes31. Next base: position 191,246 of record NZ_JALJRL010000011.1, read on the forward strand.
GACGAACTCCAGCCGGGTCTCATCAGTGAAGCGGGCACGGGCGTAGCCGATCACCGTGTCCTTGCCGGCGCCGCTCGGGCCCACAACGGCGACGAAGACGCCGTCGCGGATCGGAAACGTCTCGGCGGACAGTTCACGCTCGATCAACGCCGACACCATCATGCAACCCGGCGCCCCTGCCGCCAGACCGTACGCACCACCGGAACATGGTCGTCGACGCGTACGCGCACGAGGTCGGCGCGCCGGCCCTGTTCGATGACGCCGCGGTCGGCCAGGCCAACGGCTTCGGCAGGGTTCTTCGACACCATGGCGACCGCCTGCGGCAAGGTGATGCCCTCGACGACATCGCCAAGGAAGAAGGCGGACTGGATCAGGCTGAAGGGAATGTAGTCGGACGACAAGATGTCGAGCAGGCCGTCGCCGGCCAGCGTACGGGCCGAGACGTTGCCCGAATGCGAGGCGCCGCGCATGACGTTGGGCGCGCCCATCAGCACGCCGAGCCCGGCCTCTTTCGAGGCCCTGGCGGCTTCCTCCGTGGTGGGGAACTCGGCGACGCGCACACCTTGCTCGATCGCTTCGTCGACATGGCCAGTGGTGGCGTCGTCATGGCTTGCGAGTACGATGCCGCGCTCACGGCAGGCGGCGGCGATCACCGCGCGGTTCGGTGCCGAATTCCGCGCCGATTCCGCCATCCGCTTTTCGCAGAACACTTTGAAATCGCGGTCGGTCAGCTTCAGCTTGCGCTGGTAGTAGTAGGCATAGGTTTCGAGATTGACGAACTGGCGCTGGCCGGGCGCGTGGTCCATCAGCGATGCCAGCTTGACCCGCTCGTCGCCGTCGAAATTGGCGAATGCCTTGAGGCAATCCGGTGCCGAAACCTCGCAGCGCAGATGGATGAAATGGTCGGCGCGCAGCCGATCCTGCTGCACACTGTCCTCGATCGCGTCGGCCAGCTTGCGGATGTCGGCCAATGTCAGGTCGGCGTCTTCGTCCATGCCGACGCGCAAAGCATCGAGCACGGTGGTGATGCCGGCGGTCGCTACCTGTGCGTCATGCGCGAGCACGGCGGCGATCGGGTTCCAGCGCACCTTTGGCCGCGGCGCGTAATGGCCTTCGAGATGGTCGGTGTGGAGTTCGACCAGGCCCGGAATGATGTAGTCACCGCCCATGTCCTCGCCGGTGCGGCCGGCGCCGGCATCGATGCCGGCGATAAAGCCGTCACGCAGTACCAGAGAACCCTCGACGATCTCGTCGGCAAGCACGATGCGGGCATTGTGGAGAACGGTCTCGGCGGTCATTTCAAGCAGTCCTTGGTTGTTCATGCAGGGTTTGTTCAGGCGGTTCTTCTGGCCTGACGGCGCCCGAGCACGTGATGGGAGAGCACCATGAACGGCGCCCCCGGTTCGGTTTCGACAAACAGCGTCAGCGCGTCGACCAGGACCGGCTGTTGCAGAACCTCCGCGAACAGGCTGTCGATGGCTAGGCGAAGACGAGGGCTTTCCTGTGACGCTGCCCGGCCGGACAGCGTCATGTGGAAGCGAAAGGTTTCGAAGACATAGGGATAGCCCCATTGGCAGAGATTGCGGAATTCGCCTGGCTTGAGCGAATCGGGACTGCGCCGTTCGATCTCGGCGTCGGTCAGCGGCGCGCGAAAACGGTCGAAGCCGCGCACCACGTCATCGGCGAAGCGGTTGAGCGCCGGCAGCGGCGCTTCCGGCACCAGCGCGAAGAAGCCGTCGATCTGGCTGACGACAAGTCGCGGGATGGTCACCACCGGCGTCGCTTCGGCAAAGGCGTCGAGGGCGGCGCGCAGCGAGGCTTCCGTCTCGTTGGCGGCCAGGCGGAAGGGCGCTTTCAGGGTCGCGTGAAAACCGTAGCGGCGCGCCGACGCGGTATGGAAGGCGACTTCGGCCGCCGACAGGTCGGCCACCGCCTCAACCGGCCGTGTCGCGGCGCCGAACGGGTCGCGGCCCAGCCAGTTGGCGGCAATCCGCGCCAGCTTCTCGTCCTGCCGGGGGGTGAAATAGATCGCGTAGCGCATGAGAAGTCCTCGTCAGCTCCGCTGCCATAGGTGATTTCCATGACGGAATGACGAAGCCTTGCTGGCTTTCAGGTAACAAAACGCTGCGGCCGGGTCATTAGCCGACGATTTTTTCGTGCTGGACCAGTTCCCGGGTCCTGAAGCAATGGCCGATCAGGCCTTCATCAGCCATTCGTGCTCGGGCGCATTGTGGAATTTCCACGTCCGCTTCGGCCCGGCCATGACGTTGAGATAGTAAAGGTCGTAGCCATGGCAGGCGGCGCAGGGATGATAACCCTTGGGTACGAGCACGACATCGCCGTCCTCGATCGCCATCGCTTCGTCCAGAGCGCGATGGCCGGTCCTGTCGGCGTCGGTATAGACGCGCTGGAAGGCAAAGCCCTGCGGCGGGTTGAGGCGGTGATAGTAGGTCTCCTCGAGATAGGACTCGGCAGGCAGATTGTCCTGGTCGTGCTTGTGCGGCGGATAGCTCGACGTATGGCCGCCGGGCGTGATGACCTCGACCACCAGCAGCGAGTCGGCCGGCTTGCCCTCCGGCAGGATGTTGGTGACGTAGCGCGTGTTGGTGCCCTTGCCGCGCACCTCCTGGCCGAGATCGTCCGGTGCGATGACCCGGACTGGCAGGCCGCCGCCAAGGCTCGGCGCCGAGCAGACGGCGAGCTCCAGCTCGGTGTCCGCCGTCACCGACCAGTCCGAGCCTTGCGGCACGTACACAGACCATGGCTTGCCCTCAAAGGGCGACATGCGCTCGCCAAGCAACCCAAGATCCTTGCCGCCGGCTTTCGCATTGCCCTTGCCGGTAACGAACACCAGGCAGGCTTCGCGGTCATCTGTTTTTCCGGAAGCCGTCTCGCCGGGCTTTAGCCGATGCAGGTCGAAACCGACATAGGTCCAACCAGCGCTTTCCGGCGTCACATGGGCGACGCGGCCATGGCCCTTGTCGGCCTTCACCAGCAGCTTCGACATGTTTGTCTCCCTACACTTCGATTTTCAGGCCTACTTGCAGTCCCGATGAACAAACTTCGGAGATTGGCCGTGGCCTTCTCAACTTCGTCATCCTAGGGTCTGCGCTGCGTCGCTACGCTCCTTGCTCCGCCCTAGGATGACGAAGTGAGGGGCGTTCCAGCCAGTCACCAACGTATGCGATGTCATGCACACAGAATCCGATACACAAAACTTCCGCGCCATGGACCGGTTTATTCCTTCGGCTCGAGCGGAAGCTTGGGCTCGTCCGCCGGCTTGTACAGATAAAAAAACTGCCAGACGGCGTAACCGGCGAAGCCGAGCGCGATGACGCCCCAGAAGGGCGTGCCGGTGGCGAACTCGATGATTGACCATATGACGCAGACAGCGACGACGGCGACGCGCCGCCACAGCGGGCGGAAGAACGGGTGTTCGGAATCTTTCATCGGGCCAACCTACAGCAACCTGCTTCGCAGGGAACCATCGCATCAGGCATTGGGGAAACCCTGCGTTTCAACCGTATAGCCGGCAGCCGTCATCACCCGCATCAGCTCCTTGTAGCCGACCTGCGCCATTTTGAGCGGCGGGTTCTTCTTCGGGTCCTGCTCGGCTTCGACGACGAACCAGCCCTCGTAGCCATGGTCGGCGAAGCGTTGCACGATGGCGCCGAAATCCAGCGAGCCGTCGCCCGGCACCGTGAAGGCGCCGAGCGCCACGGCGTCGAGGAAGGATTGCTTCGTGCGGTCGAGTTTTTCGATCACGCCCATGCGCACGTCCTTCACATGCACATGGTTGATGCGCTTGTGGTGGTTGTCGATGGCGCGCAGAACGTCGCCGCCGGCAAAGGCCAGATGTCCCGCATCGAGCAGCAGCGGAATGCCGGCTCCGGAATAGCGCATGAAGGCGTCGAGCTCCGGCTCGGTCTCGACCACTGCCGCCATATGATGGTGGTAGGACAGCGGCATGCCTTGCTCGGCGCACCATTCGCCAAACTCGGTGAGGCGCTTTGCATAGGCCTTCATCTCGTCGTCCGACAGCTTCGGCTTGGTGGCAAGCGGCTTCGAGCGGTCGCCCTGGATCGAGCGGCCGACCTCGCCATAGACGATGCAAGGCGCATTCACCGCCCGGAACAGGTCGATCATCGGCTGGATGCGGTCCTTGTTCCTGGCCATGTCCTCATCGACCAGCGTGCCCGAGAACCAGCCGCCGCACAGCGTCACGTCGGCTGCCTTCAGGATCGGCAGCATGACATCGGGATCATTGGGAAAACGCCGGCCCATCTCCATGCCGGTGAAACCGGCCGAACGCGACTGGCGCAGGCACTCCTCCAGCGATACGTCATCGCTGAGTTCCGCAAGATCGTCGTTCCACCACGCGATGGGGGACATGCCCAGTCTGGCTTTCAAGTCGTCACTCCATTTTTAGGTTCGAGTCACCCTCCCCCTTGTGGGGAGGGTCGCTGCGAAGCAGCGGGGTGGGGGTGCGGTGCCAGACCCCCACCCGGACCTTCGGTCCGACCTCCCCACAAGGGGGGTAGGGGCTTGGCAGCGCGATCATTCAATCGCCAACGCTCTGCATCTGCCGCTTTTCATCATACGCCTTGCGCGCCGCGTTCACCTGGCTGCGTGCCGAGACCTCTGGCACCGCCACGTCCCACCAATGGCCGCCGGCCTCGGTGGAAACCAGCGGGTCGGTGTCGATGACCAGCACGGTGGTGCGGTCGTTCTTCTTGGCTTTTTGCAGTGCGTTTTCGAGTCCCGCTATCGACGGCACTTTCTCCGCGATCGCCCCCATGCTCGCCGCGTGCGCGGCGAAATCGATGTCGGGCAGAACGTCATGCCGCGTGTCCTTCAAGAGATTGTTGAAGTTGGCGCCGCCGGTCGCCATCTGCAGCCGGTTGATGCAGCCATAGCCCCTGTTGTCGAGCAGCACGACGGTCAGCTTCAAACCGAGCATCACCGACGTGGCGATCTCGGAATTCAGCATCAGATAGGAGCCGTCGCCGATCATGACGACGACCTCCTCGTCGGGCTTCGCCATCTTGGTGCCGAGCCCGCCGGCGATTTCGTAGCCCATGGTCGAGAAGCCGTATTCGGCGTGATAGGAGCCGGGCGCGCCCGCCTGCCAAAGCTTGTGCAGTTCGCCCGGCAGGCCGCCTGCGGCATTCAGCAGGATCACGCCAGAGCCCATGGCGCGTTGCACGGCGCCGATCACCTGCGCGTCGGACGGGTAGGCGGCATTGGTCGACGCCGTCGCCTTGGCGGCGTCGGCCCGCCAGGCCTTCTTGCCGGTGGCCGCATTGTCCGTCCAGGCGGATGGCGCCTTCCAGCCTTTCAGCGCGGCGCCCAGTTCGGCGAGCCCTTCGGCCGCGTCGGCGACCAGCGGCAGCGCTCTGTGCTTGCCGGCGTCGAAGGACTGCACGTTCAAGCCGATGATGGTCTTGCCGGAATTCTTGAACAGCGCCCACGAGCCGGTGGTGAAATCCTGCAGTCGCGTGCCGATGGCCAGCACGACATCGGCTTCCTCCGCCAGCCGGTTCGCGGCCGAGGTGCCTGTGACGCCGACCGCCGCCATGTTGAGCGGATGATCGTCCGGCAACGAGGATTTGCCGCCTTGCGTCTCGCAGACCGGAATTCCGGCGGTGTCGGCGAACTTCGCCAGTTCATCCGAGGCTTGCGAATAAAGCACACCGCCGCCGGCGATGATCAGCGGCTTCCTCGCGCCCTTGAGCGCCGCGACAGCGGCGGCGAGTTCGTGGCGGTCCGGCCGCGGCCGGCGTTGGTGCCAGACCCGCTCGGCAAAGAAGCTCTCGGGATAATCATAGGCCTCGGCCTGCACATCTTGGCACAGCGCCAGCGTCACCGGCCCGCACTCGGCCGGATCGGTCAGCACCGCCATCGCGCGGCTGAGTGCCGGAATGATCTGTTCCGGCCGTGTGATGCGGTCGAAATAGCGCGACACCGGACGGAAGCAGTCGTTGACCGTCGCCGTGCCGTCGGAGAAATCCTCGGCCTGCTGCAGCACCGGATCGGGAATGCGGTTGGCGAAGACGTCGCCGGGCAGGAACAGCACCGGCAAGCGGTTGACATGGGCGAGTGCCGCCGCCGTCACCATGTTGAGCGCGCCGGGGCCGATCGAAGAGGTCGCCGCCATGAAGCGGCGGCGGAAATTGGCCTTGGCGTAGGCGATCGCCGCATGCGCCATCGCCTGTTCGTTGTGGGCGCGGAAGGTCGGCAATTCGTCGCGCACCTGGTAGAGCGCTTCGCCGATGCCGGCGACATTGCCATGGCCGAAGATCGCCCAGACACCGCCGAAGATCGGCACTCGTCTGCCGTCGATCTCGGTCATCTGTTTGCTGAGAAAGCGGGTCAGCGCCTGCGCCATCGTCAGGCGGATTGTCTTGCTCATGGTATTTTCCTCCGCAGTCCTTGTGCCGCGCCTTCTTATGCTGCCTTGCGGCCGCGCGCGGCAAGCCACGCTTCGGTCAGCTGTTCGAAGCGCGACGCCATGTCGGCCACTGCCTCGTCATCAGACATCTTGCCCGCCAGCCATTGCTCGGCCGCGTGGACGAAGATGGTGCGGCCGACGGCAAATCCCTTGACGATGGGTGCATTGGCCGTGGCGGCGAAGGCGGCTTCCAGCTCGTCCTGCGGTGCTTCGAGCCCAAGCAGCACGACGCCGCGGCACCAGGGATCGTGTTTCAGGATCACCGCTTCGATCTTGGCCCAGGCGCCGGCCGACGCCTGCGGCTCGAGCTTCCACCAGTCGGGCTTGATGCCGAGCGCATAGAGTTCCTCCAGCGCGCGCGGGATGGTCGTGTCGTCGAGCCTGCCATGCTTGCCGGCAATGATCTCGATGAGAAGTTCCCGGCCCACTTTCCGCGCCGCCTCGAACAGCGCGCGCAGCTTCTGCTGCTGTTCTTCCTTGAGCGCCGCCGGATCGTCGGGATGATAGAAACACAGGCACTTGATGCAGTGATCGACAGGCCATTCGGTGAGCTGCGAGCCGATATCCTGCGAGAATTCGAAGCGCAGCGGCCGCGATCCCGGCAGCTCCACCGGCCGGCCAAGCCAGCTGAAGGGATGATGCGCGAATTCGAACATCGCCTTGCGGCCATGTTTCTCGTCGATCAGCATGCCGTAGCCGTCGCGGCCGGCGGCGACCTTGGCCGCTGCCTTGACGGCCAGCACCTTGAAATCGCGGATACGCGCCGGATCGGCGCCGGCTTTCGCCGCCACATCTTCCAACTGCACGCGGTGATCGCAGGCGAGCGCCATCAGCGAGGGAATGTCGCGCCGGCGCGTCGTCGCCCAATGGATGTGGTTGATCGCCTCGTCCTTGCGCAAGGCCAGGTGCTTGCTGCCGTTCTTGAGGAAGAACTGCAGCTCCTCGAAGGTCGGATACTCCGGCGCGCAAAGCAGCCGCGACACGGCGAAGGCGCCGCAGGCATTGGCCCAGGTCGCCGCCGTCGCCAAGCTCTCGCCGCCCAGCCAGCCGCGCAGGAAGCCGGACATGAAGGCGTCGCCGGCGCCAAGCACATTGTAGATCTCGATCGGGAAACCCTTGCCGACGACGCCGTCCTCGAGATCGTCGCTGATCGGGCCGTCATAGACGATGCAGCCCATGGCGCCGCGCTTGAGAACGATGGTCGCCGAAGACAGCGAGCGGATCGTCTTCAAGGCGCTCAGGCAGTCGTCGGCGCCCGACGCGATCATGATCTCTTCCTCGGTGCCGACGATGAGGTCGCAATCGGGCAGCACCGTCTTCAGCTGGGCCGAGACCCGGTCTGATTTGACATAGCGCTCGAACCCTTCGGCATGGCCGGCCAGCCCCCACAGATTGGGCCGGTAGTCGATGTCGAACACCACCTTGCCGCCCTTGGCCTTGATGATGCGGATCGCCTTGCGCTGGGCGGCGTCGCTGTTGGGGCGGGAGAAATGCGTGCCCGTGACGACGATCGAGCGGGCCGAGGCGATGAAGGCTTCGTCGATGTCTTCGGGCGCCAGCGCCATGTCGGCGCAGTCTGAGCGGTAGAAGATCATCGGCGAGACGCCTTCATCCTCGACCGACAGCAGCACCAGCGCGGTCAACCGCTCCTTGTCGGTCTTCAGCCCGTCGACATTGACCCCTTCACGCGTCAGCTGCTCGCGGATGAAGCGGCCCATCTGCTCGTCGCCGACGCGTGTAAGCAGCGCCGACTGCAGGCCGAGCCTGGCCGTGCCGACCGAAATGTTGGCCGGGCAGCCGCCGACCGACTTGGCGAAGGAGGTGATGTCCTCCAGCCGCGAGCCGATCTGCTGGCCGTAGAGGTCGACGGAAGCGCGGCCGATGGTGATGACGTCGAGCGGCGTATGTTTCGCTTCCACGGCTTCGCTCATTGGAACCTCCCGTCGGCCTTGTTGTTTTGGGGTACACGCGCGAGCGGCAGCGTGGCGCCGGGAATATGAAATAATAATTCCAATCCATAGTCAATATGGAATGAGCATTCCCCGGTTTAAAATTGCCCGGCCATGATCCCGAAAAGTGGCTGCCGGTTTTGGGAAAGGATCATGGTCAAACAAGAAAAAAGGGCCTGATCAGGCCCTGCGCTTGCGACCCGAGTCGCGCCGTTTCTCGCCGACGCCAACGGTCAGCGCCATGGCCAGCGCCATCGTCGCCGACAGCGAGCGGAAGCCGGCGAAATCCGCTTCGGCCACCTCGAACCAGACCCGGGCGAACTGGGCGAGTGGTGAAAACGAGCTGTCGGTGATGGCGACGATCGGCACGCCCCGCTCGGAAATGGCCCGCGCTTCCTCGATGGTTGCGGGCGCGTAGGGCGAGAAGGAGATGGCGATGACGGCATCCGCCGGCGTGGCAAAGGCGATCATCTCGGCATTCAGGCCAGCCGCCGATTCGATCAGCTGGTTGCGGATCTTCAACTTGCCCAGTGCATAGGCGATATAGGTCGCCACCGGATAGGAGCGGCGCTTGGCCAGCACGTAGATGGTTTCGGCCCTAGCCAGCAGCGAGATCGCGTCTTCCAGATGCGTCTCGTCCAGCGTGCGTGAGATATCGTTGAGCGACGTGCTGGCGGCGGCGACGAAGCCGTCGAAGATCGCGCGGTGGCCGGCGCCGCCTTCGGCCTTGGCGCGCAAGGCCAGCAGCCTTTCGTCATAGGACGAGTTGCGCTCGCGCAGCCGCTCGCGAAACACCTGCTGCAGGCTGGTAAAACCGTCGAAGCCAAGCTGCTGGGCAAAGCGGATCAAGGTCGACGGCTGCACGCCGGCCGAGGCAGCGATGCTGGCGGCAGTACCGAAAGCGATGTCGTCGGGATTGTCGAGCGCATAGGCGGCGATCTGGGCGATGCGTTTCGGCAGGCTTTCACGCCGGTCCAGGATGGTGGCGCGCAGCGTCTCGAAGTCGCGAGGTACCCGTTCGTCCATCGTCGCCCTGTCCAAGCTCATCTGTGGATGCCCTCTCTGCCTCATCATAGCGAGCCTGCGCAAGAACGCCATAAAAAATGAGGCAGACATTCCATTCCTGGGGAAAATGGATTAATTCATCCATCGAACGCTTCAGGCAGTGGAGAAAACGGAAGATGGTCGGCGTCGGTCTTATCGGCACGGGTTTCATGGGCAAGTGCCATGCCATCGCATGGAGTGCCGTCGGCGCCGTCTTTCCGGACGTGGCCAAGCCACGGCTCGTCCATCTCGGCGAGGTCAATGAGGAGCTCGCCAGGCGCAAGGCGGGCGAGTTCGGCTTTGCCAAGGCGTCCGGCGACTGGCGCGCCGTCGTCAACGACCCGGAAGTCGACGTCATTTCCTTGACCACGCCCAACCAGTTCCATCCGGGAATGGCCATCGCCATCCTCGAAGCCGGCAAGCATCTGTGGTGCGAAAAGCCGATGGCGCCAAGCTTCGCCGAAGCCGAGGCGATGGCGGCCGCGGCAAAAAAGTCCGGCAAGGTCGCGGCCCTCGGCTACAACTACATCCAGAGCCCGGCCATCCGTCACATCGGCGCGCTGCTCGACGAGAAGATCATCGGCGAGGTCAACCATCTGCGCATCGAGATGGATGAGGATTTCATGGCCGATCCGGAGGCGCTGTTCTTCTGGAAGCACGAGGCCGCTTCCGGCTATGGCGCGCTCGACGATTTCGCCGTCCATCCGCTGTCGCTGGTCTCGGTGCTGTTCGGGCGCGTCGCCAGCGTCATCTGCGATATGGCCAAGCCTTATGCCGACCGCAAGCTGGCGGCTGGTGGGCGCCGCGCGGTCGAGACCTACGATATCGCCAGCGTGCTGATGCATCTGGAAAACGGCATTGCCGGCACGCTGCTGGTCAACCGCTCCGCCTGGGGCCGCAAGGGGCGCATCGCCATCCAGATCTTCGGCTCGAAAGGGTCGATCCTGTTCGACCAGGAGCGGATGAACGAGTTCCAGCTCTATCTCACCGCCGATCGCCCGACCGAGCAGGGCTATCGCACCATCCTGGTGGCGCCGCACCACAAGCCCTACGACGCCTTCCTGCCGGCGCCCGGCCATGGCCTCGGCTTCAACGATCTCAAGATCATCGAGTGTCATGAATTGCTGACGCGCCTTGCCGGCAGGCCGGCGCGGCTCATCGAGTTCGCCGAAGGGCTGGAGATCGAGCGCACGGTGCACGCAATGGCAAGGTCGTTTGAGGAAAAGCGCTGGGTGGATGTGAGGTAGGTCCACCTCTCAAGTCCTAGAGGTGTCGGCCCGAGCTTGCTGAGCGGAAACCGTATTCCTTCGTTGCTCCGCTACAACGAGCAGACAATCCGTCCCTGTCCTAGCCAACTCCGCGCCTTCGCGTTTGCGGGGGCGAACGCCTTCAGTCATGCAAATCCGTGCATAGGAGGGGGCTGACGAGGCTGTTGAGTCTGCCTATGCTCTTGGATCGACATGGGGACTGGGTTTATGACCGCAATAAAGAAAGAAATTGATGAGGTCTGGAAAGACGACAAGATCGGTAGAAAAAATGATGCGCGCTTCATCATCGATTTTTTGATCCAGAGTGTTGATCTACGAAAGAGGCTTGGCAAAACCGCCTCTTATGTTTTGAACATTGATAGCGAGTGGGGAAGCGGAAAGAGTTTCTTCGTTTCAAGATTTGCGCGTCAGCTGCGGGCAGAGGGCTATCTTGTTGCTGAAGTGAACGCTTGGAGAGACGATCATTCAGACGATCCCTTGGTTGCCATCATGGCTGAGATCGACAAGGTCTTGAAGCCGCACACAGGCAAGAAAGCCATCGTTAAGAAGGTCTGGAATGCTGTAAAATCAAATGGCGCACAGATAGCTGGCCGTACGTTGGTCGCGTTGGGTAAATCGGCAATCCGCCGCTACACAAATTCGACGATTGATGACCTTTTGCATGGCGAGGATGCAGGCAACGTGGCTCCGGCCGAAAACCCAGAGCCGGGCGTTGGAGTTCTTGATGACGCAATAGCTGCCGCCAGCAAGGAGATTGAAACACTTACTGACAAAACTGCTGACACATTGATCGCCGAATTTGCGAAAGCTAGCCAGTCGATTCAGTCATTCCGCTCGAATATGGGGGAGTTAACCTCAAAACTACCGGAGATCGGAATAAAATCTCCACTTTTCGTCGTGATTGATGAGTTAGATAGGTGTCGACCATCTTACGCTGTTGCCGTACTCGAGCGTGTGAAGCATCTGTTTGAAGCAAATGGGGTGGTCTTCGTTTTCTCGACTGACACGGGCCAGCTACAGCACACAATCCGGGGCGCTTATGGCGGTGATTTTGATGGGCGCAGCTACCTAAGCCGGTTCTTTGATCGCCGCTATAGCTTCGCTGAACCGCGGCTGGGAGAGTTTGTCGCAAGCAAGCTAGACCTAATCGACCTTACGAAGCTTTCCAGCCCAGCGCAAAGCGATCTTCTTGAGCCAAATGACGTATTAAAAAACATCATCACGGCTGGCTTTGCCGCCCAAAAGCCAATCCCCCTTCGGGCAATTGAACAGATAATGGATATAATGGGATCTACGACGGCCGCATGGAGGTACCCAGAAAAAATAGACCTTCCATCCCTGCTGATCCTGGCATCCTGCTATCATCGAAGACAGAATTTCGACTACATTGCCTTCGCAAACACAATGTCATCGTGGAATGCCGATGCGGTATGGGCACAAGCTAGGGAGTCAATGAATGTCACACAGATAGCCCTCAACGTTATGGGCCGGGCACAAAATATCCGGACAGCGCTGATGGATTCGCCTCGATCTGCCGCAGATTCGTACGTCGAGTCAGTTTTTGCAGAGGAATACAACAGGCGTAGCGAGGCCGGCGGGTCCGCTCCAGCGAGCGTGCAGGCGGAACTTCAGGGGCTAATCAGGAACGCCGGTCGAATTACTAGGGGGAGGGCTTAGCGCTTCGAGAGAGTGAGGAGGCACTCCCGGCCTGGCCGATCCAGTTGCCGACCGTGTGTTTGACCGCCGCATGGTGGAGACAACGAGCATCTGCCCGCAGTGCTTGCCGTCTATCCGCAGTTCCTGAAGCCGGACTACGGCCCGATCTGGATGCAAGCAACTGGCCGCGATCTATGGTGGGCTCGCGATCACTGCAGGCCGCAGCCGCAATCGTTTGATCGCCAATCCGCGGGCAACCATCCTTGCAGGCCGGGCGACCGGGCTGCTGCTCTTTGCGGTCTCGGTGTTCACCGCTTGGGAGGGGCTGAGGGCGGCGTAATCTCCATTAGCGCCGCCCCTGCCAACATCGTCATCGTATCAGGCGGCTCCCTGACGGCTGTCCATCATGGCGCGGCGCGCCGAGCGGCGCCACTCGACGGCGCCGGCAAGGCCGTGCAGCACCGTCTCGGTAGTCGCCCAGTCGATGCAGCCGTCGGTGATGCTCTGGCCGTAGACGAGCGGCTTGCCGGGCACGACGTCCTGCCGGCCGGCAACGAGATTGCTCTCGATCATGACGCCGATGATGCGTTCGTCGCCAGCCGCGACCTGGCCGGCGACGTCGGCCGCCACCTTCGGCTGGTTCTCCGGTTTCTTGCTTGAGTTGGCGTGACTGACATCGATCATCAGACGGGCTGCGACGCCGATGCGGCCGAGTTCCACGCTGGCGGCCTCGACGCTCGCCGCATCATAGTTGGGCTGAACGCCGCCGCGCAGGATGACGTGGCAGTCCTCGTTGCCGGTGGTCGTCGCGATGCCGCTGCGCCCGCCCTTGGTCACCGCCATGAAATGATGCGGCTGGGCGGCGGATTTCACCGCCTCGGCGGCGATCCGCAGATTGCCGTCGGTGCCGTTCTTGAAGCCGACCGGGCAGGACAGGCCCGATGCCAGTTCGCGGTGGATCTGGCTTTCGGTCGTGCGCGCGCCGATCGCGCCCCAGGCGACGAGGTCGGCAATGTATTGCGGGGTGGTCATGTCGAGGAATTCGGTCGCCGCCGGCAGGCCGAGATTGTTGACGGCGGAGAGCACGTTGCGCGCCATCCTGAGCCCCTTGTCGATGTTGAAGCTGCCGTCCAGGTCGGGATCGTTGATCAGGCCTTTCCAGCCGACCGTCGTGCGCGGCTTCTCGAAATAGACGCGCATCACGATCTCCAGCCGATCCGCCAGGCTCTCGCGCAGCGCCGCCAGACGGCTGGCATAGTCCACGGCGGCGACCGGATCGTGGATCGAACACGGGCCGACGACGACGAGCAGCCGATTGTCGGTACCGTTCAAAATAGCGTGGATCGCGTTGCGTGACGCGCTGACGGTGCGCGTCGCCGTCAGCGTGCGCGGTATCTCCCGCATCACCTGGTCCGGCGTACTCAATTCCCTGATTTCCTTGACCCTGAGGTCATCTGTGGTGGTCAACACGGCTTTCTGCTCCTGTTAGGAGACCTGCCGGCTGAAACAAAAAAGCCGCCAGGTCTGGCGGCTTGTCGGATTTTGATGCTGCAATCTTCAGATCGACCGCAATCCTCCCGCCGCCAGCGAGCTCCTAAAGTACCAATACGTGGCGGTCAGGTTGATCATGCGGCTCATATAGTCGAAGCCGAAGCGTTTGTCACGTGCCGTAAATGAGTTAGCGAAATCGCCGGCGAGAGCGCCCCTCTCCCCGTATAGTGACGGGGAGAAAGGGGCCGGCCTTACTCCGGCGACGTCCCCGCAACATTCTGGTCGTAGTCGACCAGCGACCCAGTCATGACGCCGGATTGCGGGCTCACCATGTAGCTGATCAGCCGTGCCAACTGATCCGGCTTCACTAACTGGCCCATCGGCTGGCCGGCCTCGGCCTTGGCCAGCCAGTCGTCGGAGGCGCCGTGCCATTTCTTCTGCACGATGTCCTCGCCTTCGGTGTCCATCCAGCCGGGCAGCACGGCGTTGCTGCGGATGCGGTTGGAGCGATAGGCGTTGGCGACATTCTTGGTCAGCGTCGCCAGCGCGCCCTTGCTCGAGGAATAGGGGGCCAGGAAGGATTGGCCGCAATGCGCCGACATCGACAGCACGTTGACGATCGATCCGGGCGCTTTCTTGTCCAGCAGATGCGCAACCACGCCCTGCATCAGGAAGAACGGGCCGCGCACATTGGTGTTGAAGATCTGGTCGAAGACGTCCTCGGAGGTTTCGACCAGCGAACCGCGCGCCGACGTGGCGGCGGCATTGACCAGCGCATTGACGGTGCCGAAATGCGAGATCGCGGTTGCGACGGCGCGCTTGCAATCGGCCACCTTGGCGACGTCGGCGCTGATGAAGATCGCATCGACGCCTGTTTCCTTGAGGCTTGCGACGGCCTTGTCGCCCTTCTCCTGCGAGCGCCCCACAAGCGCCAGTGCTCGGCAGCCCTCGTCGGCCAGGGCCTCGGCGACGGCGAAGCCGATGCCTTGCGCGCCGCCGGTGACGATGGCGCGCGTTTCTGAATTGCGACCGGCTGAACCGTTCATCGCTCTGCTCCTGTGTCTTGGGTCCAGATACCGGTTCTTACTTTGCCGTGTCGAGGCGGACGGTCTTGCCCGATGTGGCTGATCTCAACGCCGCGTCAGCCAGTTTCAGCGCCACGAGCCCGTCGGCGCCGCTTGGCTCCGCCTTCTTGCCCGAGGTCGCCGCGGTGATGAAGGCGGCGATCTCATTGGCATAGGCGTCGAGATAGCGGGTCATGAAGAAGTCGTGCAGCGGCGGGCGCGTGTAGCCCTTCTCGTTGGCCAGCTCGATCGACACCGGCCGCTGGTTCTCGGCCGCGACCATCCCCTTCGAACCATGCACCTCGATGCGCTGGTCGTAGCCATAGGTGGCGCGGCGCGAGTTGGAGATGACGGCCTGCTTGCCGGAAGCGGTTTCTAGGATGACGCTGACGCTGTCGAAGTCGCCGGCCGCCCCAATCTTCTTGTCGACCAGCACCGAGGCATGCGCGCTGACCGCCACCGGTTCCTCGCCGAGCAGGAAGCGCGCCATGTCGAAATCATGGATGGTCATGTCGCGGAAGATGCCGCCCGAGCGCTTGATGTAGTCGATCGGCGGCGCGCCCGGATCGCGCGAGGTGATGGTGACCATCTCGACGGTGCCGATGGCGCCGTCGTCGATCGCCTTGCGCACGGCGGCGAAGTGTGGATCGAAGCGGCGGTTGAAGCCGACCATCAGCGTTGCCTTGGTCTTCTCGACCACGGCCAGGCACTTCTCGACGCGCTTGACGTTGAGGTCGATCGGCTTCTCGCAGAAGATCGCCTTGCCGGCCTTGGCGAAACGCTCGATCAAATCGGCATGGGTGTCGGTCGGCGTGCAGATGACGACGGCGTCGATGTCCCCGGATTTTTCGATGGCGTCGATCGTCCGCACTTCGGCGCCGTAGGCAGAAGCCAGTTCCTTTGCCGCCTTCTCGAACGCATCGGCGACGGCAACCAGTTTGGCCTGCGGGTTGGAGCCGACGGCGCGGGCGTGGACCTTGCCGATGCGGCCGGCACCGAGGAGGGCGAAGCGGAGAGTCATGGAATGTCCTTTGAGGATGGTTCGAAACTGTCGGCGCCGGTCATGGGCGCGGGTGATTTTCCGGTCAAGACGACATCGACAGGGAGGCGACGACCACCGCCTCCACGCCCGGCCTAGGCCGCGAGTTCCGCCTCTCCGGTCTTGGCGCCGGTGATGTAGGAGACGATGTCTTGCCCGTCGGTGTCCTGCTTGCGCAGATTGGCGACGATGCGGCCGCGCCGGAAGACGACGATGCGGTCGCAAAGGTCGAACACCTGGCGCATGTTGTGGCTGATCAGGATCAGCGGCTCGCCATTGTCCTTCAGTGTGCGGATGATGTTCTCGACCTGCGCCGTTTCCTGCACGCCGAGTGCCGCCGTCGGCTCGTCCATGATGATCAGCTTGGAGGCGAAGGTCGCGGTCCTGGCGATCGCCACGCACTGGCGCTGGCCGCCCGACATGTGGCGGATGGTGTTGGACAGATTGGGGATCTTCACCGCCGTGCGGATCAGCGCCGCCTCGGTCGCCTTGCGCATATACTTGCGGTCGAGGATCGAGAACGGCCCGAGATTGAACAGGACCTTTTCCCGGCCGAGGAACAGGTTCGACGGCACGTCGAGATCGTCGGCCAGCGCCAGGTTCTGGAACACGGTCTCGATGCCCGCCGTGCGCGCCTCGATCGGGCCGGTAAAATTCACTTCCTTGCCGTCGAACCAGATCTGGCCGCTGGTGCGCTGCTCGACAGCGGTGATCTGGCGCACGAAGGTCGATTTGCCGGCGCCATTGTCGCCCATGATGGCGACATGCTCGCCCTTGCGCAGCTCGAAGTTCGCGCCTTCCAGCGCGTGCACGCCGCCATAGCGCTTGGTCAGGTTTTCGGTCTTCAGGACGATGTCTGACATGGTCAAGCCCTCATAGCCCGCAGGCGTTGACGCCACTGGTCGAGTACGACCGCACCGACGATGATCACGCCCTTGACCATCTCCTGGTAGTAGGCGTCGAGACGCAGGAAGGTGAAGCCGGAGATGATGACGCCGAAGATCAGCGAGCCGATCACCGTACCGACAATCGAGCCGCGGCCGCCCGACAGCGAAACGCCGCCTATGACCGCCATGGCGATGGCGTCGAGTTCGTACATCACGCCCATGCCGGACTGGGCGGTCAGGTTCTTGGAGCTCAGCACCACGGCGGCGAGCGCGGCAAGCACGCCGGCGATGACGTAGACGAGGATCTTGTGGTTGGCGATCTTGATGCCGGACATGCGCGCGGCGTCCTCGTTGGAGCCGATCGCATAGCAGTGCTTGCCATACCTGGTGTAGCTCATAATCAGCTGGAACAGCACGGCCAGCGACAGGAAGATGATGACGGGCATCAGGCCCTTGCCGATCGCGGCGAAACTGTCGGTGGGAAATGAGATCGGCTGCCCCTTGGACCACCATTTGGCGATGCCGCGCGCGGTGACCATCATGCCGAGCGTGGCGATGAATGGCGGGATGCGCGTGTAGGCGATCAACGAGCCGTTGACCAGGCCGGCGAGCAGCCCGCAACCGATCGCCACCAGCACCGGCACGATGACCGGCAGGTCGGTCCAGCCTTGCGCCAGGAACATCGCCTTGGGGTTGGGGTTGCCGTTCACCGTCGCCACCTGGGCGAAACTCATGGCGATCATCGCGGTCGCGCCGACGATGGAGCCCGAGGACAGGTCGATGCCGCCGCAAATGATCACTTGCGTCACGCCGATGGCGATGATGCCGACGATCGACACTTGTAGGATGATGATCTGCAGGCGCGCTTCGTTGAAGATCCCCGAGACGTCGCTGCGGGTGTTGAACAGGAAGCTGTCGCCGAGAAAGATCCGGCCGATCAGTTCGAAGACGACGACGAGGATGACAAGCGCCAGGAAAACGTTGAATTCGGCCGGCCATGCGCGCTTCTTCGCATCATAGCTGAGACCTCCGACGCCGTGAGATGTCTGTGCCAAATCTTCTATCCTCCGTCAGCCCTGGTCGCCCCTCGTTTGCCTTGCTGGCGTCGAGGGAAAGAAGAGCGGCGCTGTCTGTTGCGTGAGAGCGCCGCTCCGTATGCCCGCTGCTCAGTTCTTCTTCAGGAACTTGTCGATGTTGGCAGGGGTCACCAGCTGGAAGGGGACGTAGACCTTGTGTTCGACCTTCTCGCCCTTGGCCAGCTTGAGCGCTGCATCGAGAGCACCCGCGCCCTGGCCGGCCGCGTCCTGGAACACGGTTGCGTCGAGGTCGCCGGCCTGCATGGCGGCAAGCGCGTCCTGGGTGGCATCGACACCGCCGACGACGACTGACTTCATGTCGACGTTGGCGGCCTTCATCGCCTGGATGGCGCCGATGGCGCTTTCGTCATTGTTGGCGATCACGCCATCGAACGGCTTGCCGGTCGACAGCCAGTTGGTCATCAGGTTCTGGGCTTCGTCGCGGTTCCAGTTCGATGTCTGCTTGTCGATGATCTTGATGAAGCTGCAATCCGGCGTGGCGATCACTTCCTCGATGTCCTTGGTGCGCTGCACCGCGGCCTGGTTCGACAGCTCGCCCATGATCACATAGACGTTGGCTTCCTTCTTGCCGGCTTCCTTGAACAGGCGGCAGACTTCCTTGGTCTCGAGCGTGCCGGAATCGGCCTCGTTCGAGGCAACGAATGCCTGGTTGTCCGGCAGCGTGTTGACGTTGACCGGCTCGCGATTGACATAGACCAGCGGAATCTTGGCAGCGGCCGCGGCATCGGACATTGCCTGCGTGGCCGAGGTGTCGACCGGGTTGACGATAATCGCGTCGACGCCCGAAGCGGCGAAGTTCTTGATCTGGTCAAGCTGCTTGGCAACGTCGTTCTGCGCGTCCTCGACCTGCAGCTCGACGCCGCTCATGCCCTTGGCCTGCGCGATCATTCCATTGCGCAGCACGGTCAGGAAGTTGTCGTCGAACTTGGCCATCGATACGCCGATCTTGGCGGCCATGGCGGATGAACTCATCAGCGCCGCGAAAGCGACGCCCAAAAGCAGTTTCTTCATTGTATCTCTCCTCCACTCTTGGTGTCCGGTTGCACCGATCTATCCGGAATCCCCGATCTTCCGGGGAATCTCTCCCGATTGCCATTTCCGTCCCGGGTGACGCCGTCCAGTTTGCTGGAACGTCAAACCCTCTGTCTGAAACAGATGCTACCGGAACGAAAGAACCAAAATATACAGCTGGTGAAATATTTATTCCATTTTGCGCCAAGGCGTCAAGGGCGATTCCAAAACCGGATGCGCGATTTTCGGATGACGGGCGCCTGCCGCCAAGCTGGACGCCGACGATCGGCGGACGTTCTCGCGACGTCGCTTCGCTGCTGCTCCGTTTGAAATGACGAGGCGGCAGGCGTTTCAGCCAATCTCGAGGATCGCGACCCCTAGATATTCTCTGGCAGGTAGATGTCGAACGGCAGGAAGGTCTGGCCCGGCGCGTTCGCGGCGCCCGTCTCGATGGCATGTGCCATGAGGTCGACCAGTTCACGGCAAAGCGCCGCAAGTGGCGTGGAGATCACCATGGTCAGGATGTTATCGGCCAGGGCGGAACGCGATACCGCTGTGATCTCGTTGCAGATGACCGCGGGCATCTCGGCCGGCCTTGCCTGCCGGAGCGCCGCGACCGCGCCCTCCATGCCGCCGCCGGCGACATAGAGCCCGGCGAGGTCGGGGTGGCGGCCCAGAAGCTCGATGATGGTGTCATGCGTGATCTGGTTGGCTTCCAGGTTGACCAGCGTTTCAAGCAAGGTGAATTCCGGTGCCTGCTCGCGAAAGAAGGAACGAAAGCCGATCTCGCGCAGTTCGTGGCCGTGGAAGCGGTGGCTGCCGACGAACAGGGCGACTTTGCCCGGCCGCCTGGCGGCCTTCGAGATCATCCACGCCGCGGTGCGGCCGACCTTGCGGTTGTCGAGGCCGACATAGCCCTCGCGAATACCGGCGGCAAAGTCGGACAGCAGGGAAAACACCGGCAGTCCTTTCGCCTTCATCTCCTCGACCGCGACCGTCAAGGTGGGGTGGTCCGGTCCGACCAGGGCTACGGCCCTGCATTTGGCCGCCAGCTTGCGCGCGCGCTCGACGATTTCGTCGGGCGCCAGCGAGTCCGCAAAGTCTATTGCTGCGACGCCACGAAAGCGCGGCGATCGCGACACGGCGAGTTCAAGCTCGCGTGCAAACTCGCTGTAGAAGACATAATTGCCCCTGAGCAGCAGGAAGCCGAGCTGATACTCGGGCAACTCATGGCGCATGCGCTGCTTGATCAGACCCGCGGCGTGGTAGCCGATCTCGGTCGCCGCCTCGTAGACGCGACGCGCCGTTTCCTCGCGCACCGGCAAGCGGCTGTTGAGCACGCGGTCCACCGTGGCGACGCTGACTCCGGAGATGCGCGCCAGATCGGTGATGGTCGGCCGTTTCGCCATGCTTGCCTCGCGGAATTGTTCGGCCTTCCTACATCATTCTGATAGGAAATGATAGAAACTATCTTTGTGATGTTGAGTCTATCATGCGTCGGCGCTATTTTTACGCCTGAAGCTAATGGAGGTAAGGCATTCGTCTTGGCGGGTGCCTTTGCCCTGGGAGGCAACCATGTCCACAACGCCGTCCCGGCGTGACTACAGCCTGATCGGCCGCGACGCCCAGCTCGCCGTCGAGACAGGCCTGTCGGCGGCCGAATGGTATCACACCGAGATTCCGCGCAAGCAGATGAAGGAGCTGATGCAGCGCTCCGACGGGCCGGCGATACGCGATACGCTGATCTGGCTCGCCGCGCTGGTCGTCAGTGGCGCCGGCGGCGCCTGGTTCTGGGGCACCTGGTGGTGCGTGCCATTCTTCTTCGTCTACGGCGTCCTCTATGGCTCTTCCACCGATTCACGCTGGCACGAATGCGGCCACGGCACGGCGTTCCGGACGCAGTGGATGAATGATGCGGTCTACCAGGTCGCCTGCTTCATGATCATGCGCAATCCGGTGACCTGGCGCTGGAGCCACACGCGCCATCACACCGACACCATCATCGTCGGCCGTGACCCGGAAATCTCCGTCATGCGGCCGCCGGACCTGGTTCGCGCCGCCCTCGGCTTCGTCGGCGTGCTCGACGCCTGGCATGCGATGAGCGACATGCTGCGCAATGTCGCCGGCAACATCAGTGCGGCGGAAAAAACCTTCATTCCCGAGCAGGAGCAGCCAGAGGCGATCCGCATTGCCCGCATATGGACGGCGATCTATGCCGCGACGATCGCGCTGGCGCTGTATTCAGGTTCGTTCCTGCCGCTGATGCTGGTCGGACTGCCCCGTCTCTATGGCGCCTGGCATCACGTCATGGTCGGTTTGCTGCAGCATGGCGGGCTGGCCGACAACGTCACCGACCATCGGCTCAACAGCCGCACCGTCTACATGAACCCGATCAGCCGTTTCATCTACTGGAACATGAACTACCATATCGAGCATCACATGTTTCCGATGGTGCCCTATCATGCGCTGCCGAAGCTGCATGAGCTGATCAAGCACGACCTGCCGGCGCCGACCCCGTCGATCCTGGCCGGTTACCGCGAGATGATTCCTGCCTTCCTGCGCCAGCTGCGCAACGAGGACTATTTCCTCAAGCGCGAATTGCCGCCGACCGCGAGGCCATACCGCGAGGAATTCCACGACGATGCCGTCGCCGCCGCGGCGGAATGATCTGGCTATCCGATTTTCCAGGAGAGGACTGAATGAGCGACTGGGTCGAGGCCTGTGCCGCCGGCGATATCGACGAAGAGGACGTGAGGCGCTTCGATCATGGCGGCCGCACCTTCGCCATCTATCGCAGCCCCGACGACGAATACTTTGCCACCGACGGCCTTTGCACGCATGAGAAGGTGCATCTCGCCGACGGGCTGGTGATGGACGACATCATCGAATGCCCCAAGCACAATGGCCGCTTCAACTACAAGACGGGTGACGCCCGCGGCGCGCCGGTCTGCGTCAACCTCAGGACCTATCCGGTCAGGGTCGGCGCTGGCAAAGTCCTGGTTCGGATCGGATGATGGCGATGGCGCGCGGGATGGTGATTGTCGGGGCCGGCGAATGCGGTGGGCGGGCTGCGCTCACGCTGCGCGATCTCGGCTATGCCGGACCGGTGACGTTGGTCGGTGATGAACCGCATCTGCCCTACGAGCGCCCGCCGCTGTCCAAGGACGCGATGGTCAGCGATGCGCCAGAAATCAGGGCGATCGCCAGCGACGAGGTGCTGGCCGAGAAATCGATCCGGCATATCCATTCCGTCCAGGCCGTGGCGATCGATCGCGAGGCGCATGATGTGTGCCTGTCGGACGGCTCGGTTCTGCCTTACGACAAACTCTTGCTGGCCACCGGCTCGACGCCGCGCAAACTGCCGATGCCGGGACTAGGTCGCCGCTGCGTCTATCTTCGCACTTTTGCCGATGCACTGGCCATTCGCGCCTATCTGCGCGCTGGCAGGCGTGTCGCCATCGTCGGCGGCGGCTTCATCGGCCTTGAGCTCGCCGCCGCTGCCCGCAAGCTCGGCGCGGCGGTGACGGTCATCGAGGCGCAGCCGCGCATCCTGATGCGCGGCGTGCCGTCCGAGATCGCCGAGATCATCCATGATGCGCATGTCGCCGAGGGCGTCGATATCCTGTGCGGCGACGGCATTGCTTCCATCTCCGACGACGGCAACGAGGTGCGCGTGACGCTTGCCGGTGGACGAGAAATCGTCGCCGATCTCGCCATCATCGGCATCGGCGCCGTGCCGGCGACCGGGCTTGCGGCCGAAGCCGGCCTGGCGATCGACAATGGCATCGCTGTCGATGCCGAGCTGCGCAGCAGCGATCCCGATATCTTTGCCGCCGGCGATTGCTGCTCGTTCCCGCTCGCCGTCTATGGCGGCCGCCGGGTGCGGCTGGAAGCCTGGCGCAACGCCCAGGAGCAGGGCGCGCTGGCGGCCAGAAACATGCTGGGCGCCGGCGAGGCGCATGCGGCGGTGCCGTGGTTCTGGTCGGATCAGTATGGCCTGAGCCTGCAGATATCAGGACTTTCCGACGAAGGGCGCAGCATCGTGCGCCGCGATATCGGCGACGGCGCCTTCATCCTCTTCCACCTCGCCGAGGACGGCAGGCTGGTGGCGGCCAGCGGCATCGGCCCCGGCAACGCGGTCGCCCGCGACATCAGGCTGGCCGAGATGCTGATCGCCAAGCGGGCGAAGCCGGCGCCGGAAGCGCTCGGTTCGCAGGCCATCAAGCTGAAGTCATTGCTGGCGGCGTGAGCTCATACGGGAGCCCTAGAACAGCGCCCTCAGCTCCGGCAGCTTGTCGTTGACCAGCCAGCCATAATAGTTCTCTTCCGGCAGCTTTTGAGGCTCGCCGGCGGCGCGGCGCTTGTCGTTCTCCGCTTTCAGGGCATAAGCGCGCTGCTCCGGATTGCCGACATTGTAGAGCGTGGCGGTCAGCCCCGGATTGGCCGAAATGTCGAAGCCGGCGATGCTCTTGTAGGCGTCGATCGATTTCCTGATCGTCGCGGCGACGTAAGGCAGCGTCAGGTCGGGATCCATGATGGTCTTGTAGACGGAATTGGGGTCGGCGACGTCGAGTTTGGGCAGGCCTGAAACCTTGTGCACGAGATCGCTCATTTGCAGGGCGGTCAGCGGGTTGAGCTGGCCGAGGCCGAAGGTCTGGCCGGCATAATAGGGCTGGAAGAAGGTGGCGCCGAAACGATCGTCGGGAAAGCTCTCCCCGCCAACGCTCTTGCCGCGGAACGAATGGTTCCACACCTGCTCGCGGCATTCCCACAGATCGTAGCTGTCGGACATCCCGGCGCATTTCTTGAATTCCGGCCGCTGCACGAAATCGGTGATGTCCTCGCCGTCATAGGCGAAGGACAGCTTGCTCGACAGATAGGAGATCGCCTTGACGTAGTAGGTCTGCAGCCGGTCATAGGCGTCGACATTGTAGGTGTGCTCACCGACAATGGCGCCGACGATGTGCAGGGGATCGATGCCGTAGGCGGCGGCGGCCTTCTTGATCTTGCCGCGCAGGTCTGCGTCGTTCTGCAGCAGGGCGTAGACCTTGCGGTACTTCGCCTGGAAGGTGGTGTTGGTCGCCTGCGTGCGCCGGCTCGAAGCGCCGGGAATGTCAGGCTGCTCGGCATTGCGGTTTCCCGCCGGCACCAATGTTGCTGCGTCGGCGGCGAACAGCGTCGCCGCCAGCGTCAAGCCGAGAATGACCAGGATCAGTTTTTTCATGCGCCGCCGCCTAGAGAATTGCCGCGCAAACTAGGTAAAGCTCTTGGTCGAGTCGAGAGCGTCCCTTCACCCGGCAAGACGAAAGGTGGCCGGATGGTACCATCTGGCCACACATGATTGAGCTGCCGGAACGCGTTGCCTGAACCGGCGCCGGTACAGCCCGGCGCCGTTCTTTAAAGGATAAATCGCGACAAATCTGTGTTTCGCGAGAGGTCGCCGACATGCTTTTCCACATAGGCGGCGTCGATTGTCACCGCGGTGCCGTTGCGATCCGGCGCGTCGTAGGAGATTTCATCCAGCACCCGCTCCATCACCGTCTGCAGTCGCCTTGCGCCGATGTTCTCGACGCTGGCATTGAGGTCGACGGCGATGCCGGCCAGTGAATCGATGGCGTCGTCGGTGAAGGACAGCTCGACACCCTCGGTCTTCATCAGCGCGATATACTGCTTGATCAGGCTCGCCTCGGTCTCGGTCAGGATGCGGACGAAATCGTCCTTCTCCAGCGCGCGCAGCTCGACGCGGATCGGCAAGCGGCCTTGCAACTCCGGCAACAGGTCGGACGGCTTCGAGACATGGAATGCGCCGGAGGCGATGAACAGGATATGGTCGGTCTTCACCGGTCCATACTTGGTTGCCACCGTGGTGCCTTCGACCAGCGGCAGCAGGTCGCGCTGCACGCCTTCGCGTGACGGGCCGCCCGAAATGTCTGATCTGGCCGCGATCTTGTCGATCTCGTCGAGGAAGACGATGCCGTCATTCTCGGTGGCGTCGAGCGCCAGTCGCACCACTTCGTCCTGGTCGAGCA
This sequence comes from Mesorhizobium sp. Mes31, assembly GCF_024519675.1. Taxonomy (NCBI): domain Bacteria; kingdom Pseudomonadati; phylum Pseudomonadota; class Alphaproteobacteria; order Hyphomicrobiales; family Phyllobacteriaceae; genus Mesorhizobium; species Mesorhizobium sp. Mes31. The sequence goes on from NZ_JALJRL010000011.1 coordinate 216,232, forward strand.
GCTTGTCGGACTCGTCGCCGACCAGCAGCCCGTAGGACTCCTTGACCGTCGTCTTGCGCGTCTTGGTCTTCTTGCCGCCCATCGCCTTCGACAGCATGTCGTTGATGTTCAGCACGCCGATGTTGGCGCCCGGCATGCCGGGGATCTCGAAGCCGGGCATGCCGCCATTGCCGGTGTCGGCAACCTCGATCTCGATTTCCTTGTCGTCGAGCTCGCCGTCGCGCAGCTTCTTGCGGAAGCTGTCGCGGGTGGCGGGGCTCGCCGTCTTGCCGACGAGCGCTTCCAGCACGCGTTCCTCGGCGTTGATGTGGGCCCGTGCCTTGACGTCCTCGCGCATCTTCTCGCGCACCAGCCCGATGGCGATCTCGACCAGGTCGCGGATGATCTGCTCGACGTCACGGCCAACATAGCCGACTTCGGTGAACTTGGTCGCCTCCACCTTGACGAACGGCGCACCGGCGAGACGCGCCAGGCGGCGCGAAATCTCGGTCTTGCCGACGCCGGTCGGCCCGATCATCAGGATGTTCTTCGGCATCACCTCTTCGCGCATCTGGCCTTCCAGCTGCTGGCGGCGCCAGCGGTTGCGCAAGGCGATGGCCACGGCGCGCTTGGCGTCCTTCTGGCCGATGATGAAGCGGTCGAGTTCCGAAACGATTTCACGGGGAGAGAATGTGCTCATATCACTAAATTCCACTTTGCCACTGCTTGATGGCCTCGAACGGATGCAGCAGCATGATCACGTTGAGTGTCAGATTGTCCCGGATGAGATAGCCGGTTCCGAGTTCGAAGAGGATGGCGAGGCTGACGATCACCCATATAGGTAGCCTTCGCGCCATCACAAATCCCAGCACCATGGCCAGTGTGTCCGACACCGAATTGATGATGCTGTCGCCGTAATAATCGAGCGAGATGGTGCCGGCGCGGTAGCGTTCGATGATGAACGGGCTGTTTTCGAGCAGCTCCCAGCCACCCTCGACGAGGACGGCAAATGCCAGCCTCAGCCCGATCGGCGACCGCGGGAACAGATATCTCGCCAGCGCGTAGAACAGGAAGCCGTGGATGATGTGCGAGAACGTGTACCAGTCCGAAATGTGCTGGGAGTTCTCGGAACTGTTCACCACGCCGTGCCACAGCTTGACGTAGCCGCAGGTGCAGATCGGTGGGTGGCCCATCAGGTAGAGCGTGACGGCCTGGACAATGACCAGGCCGAGCACGATCAGAAGTCCCATTCGCCAGCTGTTCTCGTAGGCCGAGAGGTCTTTGTCCTCGCCGGATACGGATGCGTTCATGCTCTATTGCCCCTCTTCCGCGTCGCTCGCTTCGGCGTCGATCGCCATCAGCACGACGTCACCATAGACTGATTGCCGCCGATCAATGGCCTGGAACCCAGCCTTTTCATAAGCGCGGATGGCTCGACCGTTGGTGGGATCGGGGTCGATGATGACGCGCGGAACGCCTTCCTCGAACAGGTGTTCGACGAACTGGCGCACGATTGCCGAACCATGGCCGATGCCGACCAGCTCCGGCCGGCCGATCGACAGGTCGATGCCGAGCGTGCCGAACGGTTGGTCGGCATAGGGGTGTTCGTCTTCCAGATGCGGATCGTAGCTCTGCAGGTAGGCGATCGGCTTGCCGTCGAGCTCCACGATCAGCGGCTCGACGGAAATCGAGTCGATATGTTCGCGAATCTCGGCGATTTCCGTCTCGGGATCGTTCCACCATTTCGCGACATGCGGCTCGGCGAGCCAGCCTGCGATCATCGGCAGGTCTTTCTCGGTCACCGGCCGAAAATCGTACCTATCTTCTTGTTCAACCATGATCTTTTCCGAAAACCGGTTTCCACTTTTCGGGACCATGGCTGGCGGCCGGGTTAGCCGGCATCGAGCGTTTCGACGACGAAATTGTTGTTGGTGTAGACGCAGATGTCGGATGCGATCTGCATCGCCTTGCGGGCGATCTCCTCGGCGTCCTTGTCGGTGTCCATCAGCGCGCGTGCTGCGGCCAGCGCGTAATTGCCGCCCGAACCAATGGCCATGACGCCATATTCGGGTTCGAGCACATCACCGGTGCCGGTCAGCGCCAGCGAGATCGACTTGTCGGCAACCAGCATCATCGCTTCCAGCCGGCGCAGATAGCGGTCGGTGCGCCAGTCCTTGGCGAGCTCGACGCAGGCGCGCGTCAACTGGTCGGGAAATTGTTCGAGCTTGGCTTCGAGCCGTTCCAGAAGCGTGAAGGCGTCGGCGGTGGCGCCGGCGAAACCGGCAATCACATTGCCGCCCTTGCCGATGCGGCGCACCTTGCGTGCATTGCCTTTCATGATGGTCTGGCCAAGGCTGACCTGGCCGTCGCCGGCGATCACCACCTTGTTGCCCTTGCGCACCGTCACGATGGTCGTGGCGTGCATGGTCAGTTCATTCGACATTCCTGGCTCCGATTCGCGCGATCCCAAAAGGCGATTGGCGCGGTACGAGTAACATTGATCGGCCATATGTATGCATGGGGCAAACGATTGCAAATCGCCTCTCCGGCAAGGCCGATACCTTTCCGCATGGCAACTGGCAATCGCCGGATCATGCTGATAGAAGGCTCTCGTTTTCAAGCCTGCGAGCGCTTGGAGCCCGTGAAGCGGTCACGATGTGAACCTCTGGGACAAGGATAGAGTGATGGCGCCCCGTTCCGCCGAAGCAAGCCGCAAGACCAAGGAAACCGACATCTCCGTGTCGGTCCATGTCGACGGTTCGGGCAAGTCGGACATCGCCACGGGCGTCGGCTTCTTCGACCATATGCTGGACCAGCTCTCGCGCCATTCGCTGATCGACATGACGGTCAGAGCCAAGGGCGACCTGCATATCGACGACCACCACACGGTCGAGGATACCGGCATCGCGCTCGGCCAGGCGCTGGCCAAGGCGCTCGGCGAGCGGCGCGGCATCATGCGCTACGCCTCGATCGACCTTGCCATGGACGAGACCCTGACGCGCGCCGCGATCGACGTGTCCGGCCGCCCGTTCCTGGTCTGGAACGTGTCGTTCTCGTCGCCGAAGATCGGCACCTTCGACACCGAGCTGGTGCGTGAATTCTTCCAGGCGCTGGCACAGAATGCCGGCATCACGCTGCATGTCACCAATCACTATGGCGCCAACAATCATCATATCGCCGAGACCTGCTTCAAGGCGGTGGCGCGCGCGCTGCGCGCCGCTCTGGAACGCGACCCGCGCCAGCCGGACGCGGTTCCCTCCACCAAGGGATCGTTGAAGGGATAGCGTCATGGCCACCTATGTCGTCATGGAACCGCCCGGCCGCAGTGAAAAGGTCGACGCAACGGCCTTTGTCCGCGATGGCTTCACCTGGCTCGGTTTCCTGGTGCCGCCACTATGGCTTGCCTGGCAACGGCTGTGGGTCGAAGCAGCGCTCGCCTTCGTCGTCATGGGCCTGCTTTCGATGCTGGGCGAAAAGCTCGGTCTTGGGCTGGCCGGTTCACTGCTGTCCCTGCTGGTTTCGCTGTATGTCGGGCTGGAAGGACAGGGGCTGCGCATCGCGGCGCTTCGCCGCCGCGGCTGGCACGAATGGGGCGTGGTCGAGGCCGGTTGGCTCAATGATGCCGATATTCGCTATGCGCTGGAAGCCGATGCGCTTGCCGGTGAGGTTGCGCCGCCGCCGCGCATGGTCCCGGACGCCGCCCGCGCGCGCCCGGCGCAGCCGGGAATGGCCCTGGGGCTGACCCACATTCCGGGACGAAGCTGACATGCGGGTTGCGATCATCGACTATGGTTCGGGCAATCTGCGCTCGGCCACCAAGGCTTTCGAGCGCGCCGCTCGTGAAGCCGGCATTGCCGCCGACATCGATCTGACCGCCGATGCCGAACGGGTGCGCACCGCCGACCGCATCGTGTTGCCCGGCGTCGGCGCCTATGCCGACTGCGCCGCCGGACTGCGTGCCGTCGCCGGCATGTGGGAAGCGGTCGAGGAAGTCGCTATCGGCAAGGGCCGGCCCTTTCTCGGCATCTGCGTCGGCATGCAGCTGATGTCCGAACGGGGCCTGGAAAAGACGGTTACCAACGGTTTTGGCTGGATCGCCGGCGACGTCAAGGAGATCACGCCGGCCGATCCGTCCCTGAAGATCCCGCAGATCGGCTGGAACACGATCGAGCTCAAGCGCCAGCATCCGCTGTTTTCCGGCATTCCCACCGGGACCAGCGGATTGCACGCCTATTTCGTCCATTCCTATCATCTCGATGCGCGCAAACCCGAGGAGGTCCTGGCGGTTGCCGACTATGGCGGACCGGTGACGGCCGCCGTCGCCCGCGACAATCTGGTCGGCACGCAGTTCCATCCGGAAAAAAGCCAGGCGCTGGGCCTGGCGCTGATCACCAATTTCCTGCGCTGGAGGCCCTGAAGAATATGAGCAAGAAGGGCTACTGGATGGCGATGATCGATGTCCGCGATCCGGAGGTGTACAAGCAGTACATCGAGGCAAATGCCGTTGCCTTCGCGAAGTACGGCGCGAAATTCCCGGTGCGGGCCGGTCGCTATGAGAATCCGGAAGGACCGACCGGAAACCGCCACGTGCTGGTTGAGTTCGACTCCTACGACAAGGCGGGTCGAATGCTATCATTCGCCGGAATATCAGCAGGCCTCGAAGTTCCGGCTTGCCGCATCGACTGGCCATTTCGTCATCGTTGAAGGCGCCTGAACGGATGATCCTTTTCCCCGCCATCGATCTCAAGGACGGCCAATGCGTGCGCCTGAAGCACGGCGACATGGCGACCGCGACGATCTACAATGACGATCCGGCGGCCCAGGCGCTGGCCTTCGAAAAACAGGGCTTCGAATGGCTGCACGTCGTCGACCTCAACGGCGCGTTCCAGGGCCAGAGCGTCAACAGCGCGGCGGTCGGCGCCATCCTCAAGGCAACGAAGAACCCGGTGCAGCTCGGCGGCGGCATCCGCACGCTGGAGCAGATCGAGGACTGGCTCGATCGCGGGCTCGCCCGCGTCATCCTCGGCACGGTGGCGGTGCGCGATCCCGACCTGGTCAAACAGGCCTGCAAGGCTTTTCCGGGGAAGGTGGCCGTCGGTATCGACGCCAAGGGTGGCAAGGTCGCTGTCGAGGGCTGGGCCGAGGCGTCCAGCCTCGGCGTCATCGAACTGGCGAAGAAATTCGAGGGCGCCGGCGTCGCCGCCATCATCTACACCGACATCGACCGCGACGGCGTGCTGACCGGCATCAACTGGGACGCCACGATCGACCTCGCCGATGCCGTGTCGATCCCCGTTATCGCCTCCGGCGGCCTTGCCTCGATCGCAGACATCGTGCGCATGACCATGCCCGACGCAAAAAAGCTCGAAGGCGCGATCTCGGGACGTGCGCTCTATGACGGCCGCATCGATCCGGCCGAGGCGCTGGCAATCCTGCAGGGCAGGCCGGCGATGGAGACGCGGCCGTGAAGCTCTCCATCATCCTGGCATCCTATGACAGCGGTCACTATCATGGCGGCATGGGCCAAGGTCCGGACGCGCTGATATCGGGCGGTCTCGTCGACGCCCTGACCATGGCCGGTCACGACGTCGCGGTCGAGGACATCGGCAAAGTCGGCGACGACCAGGAGCGCGAGATCGTCACCGGCTTCGCCGTCTGCAACGCCGTTGCGACCAAGGTTCGCCTTGCCCGTGACACCGGCCGATTTCCCATCATTCTTGCCGGAAATTGCCTGACCAGTGCCGGTGCGGTCGCCGGCGAGGGCGCCGATGCGATCATCTGGGCCGACCAGCATGGCGACCTCAACACACCCGAGACATCCATATACGGCTTCCTCGACGGCATGGCGCTGGCGACGGTACTTGGCCTGTGCTGGCGGCCGATGGCAGCCGCCATTCCCGGCTTCAAGCCGATCGACCCGGCACGCTGCGTGCTCGTCAACGCCCGCGACCTCGATCCGGCGGAAAAGCAGCTTCTCCAGACATTGCCGGTCATTCGGACGGAATGTCCAGGAGTGGCCCAGGCAACCGAAAAGCTGAAAGCCGCCGGCGCCAAACGCGTGCACATGCATCTCGACCTTGACGTGCACGACCCGGAGGAACTGCAGGCCAACCGCTATGTCGGTCCAGGCGGGCCCAGCCCCGAACAGTTGCGCGACGCGGCTTGTGCCATGGCGCTTGCGGTGCCGGTCGTCGGCATCACCATATCAGCCTACGATCCGGCCTTCGACGCGCAAGCGGATGTTCCGCCGCGGGTCGGTCAGTTGCTCAACGATCTCATCGCCACGATAGAGGCAAGGTGATGCTGAAAGCCCGTGTCATCCCCTGTCTCGACGTCAAGAACGGCCGTGTCGTAAAGGGCGTCAACTTCGTCGATCTCATCGACGCCGGCGATCCGGTCGAGGCGGCCAAGGCCTATGACGCGGCCGGTGCCGACGAACTCTGCTTTCTCGACATCACCGCGTCATCCGACAATCGCGAGACCATCTTCGACGTCGTCGCCCGCACCGCCGAACAATGCTTCATGCCGCTGACCGTCGGCGGCGGCGTGCGCCAGGTCGCCGATATCAGGAAGCTGCTGCTGGCCGGGGCCGACAAGGTGTCGATCAATACTGCGGCGGTTAAAAACCCGGATTTCGTCGCCGAGGCGGCCGACAAGTTCGGCAATCAGTGCATCGTCGTCGCCATCGACGCCAAGAAAGTGTCAGGCGCCGGCGAGGCCGACCGTTGGGAGATCTTCACCCATGGCGGTCGTGAGAAGACCGGCATCGATGCGGTTGAATTCGCTCAGCTTATGGTCGATCGCGGCGCCGGCGAGATCCTGTTGACGTCGATGGATCGTGACGGCACCAAGGCCGGCTATGACATCGCGCTCACCCGTGCGGTCGCGGATGCGGTGCGCGCGCCGGTCATCGCTTCGGGCGGCGTCGGCACGCTCGATCACCTGGTCGAAGGCATTCGCGACGGTCATGCCGGCGCAGTCCTGGCGGCTTCCATCTTCCATTTCGGCACCTACACCATAGCGCAGGCCAAGGCCCATATGGCCGCCGCAGGGCTGCCGATGCGGCTGGACTCCCCCGGCAATCGGCCGTAAAGCATGATCCCGGAAAATGGGAACCGATTTTCGGAAAAGATCATGCTTAAACAAGCAGATAGATGACGCCAATGACCGAGTTTTCATTGTCCGATCTGGAAAAAATCGTCGGGGAACGCGCCCATTCCGGTGACCCGGACTCGTGGACGGCGAAACTGTTCGCGCGCGGCATCGACAAGGCGGCGCAGAAGCTCGGCGAAGAGGCGGTCGAGACGGTGATTGCCGCCGTCAAGGGCGACAGACAGGCCCTCGTTTCGGAAAGCGCCGATCTTATATATCATTGGCTCGTCGTTCTCGGCCTCTCGGAGGTTCCGCTGAGCGACGTGCTCAAGGAGCTCGAAAGCCGCACCGCGCGTTCGGGCATCGCCGAGAAGGCATCACGGCCCAAGGGCTGACCGCGAGGGAGGGCAGGTATCTCGATGGATCAGCTCGCGCCAACCGAGAAATATTCACCCTTCCGTTTTTTCACCGCCGAGCAATGGTCGCAATTCCGCGCCGACACGCCGCTGACGCTGAGCGCCGATGAATTCCGCCGTCTGCGTTCGCTCAACGACCCAATCGACCTCGAAGAGGTCAAGCGCATCTACCTGTCGCTGTCGCGGCTTTTGTCGGCGCATGTCGAAGCGAGCCAGCTGCTGTTCAGGCAACGCCAAGCCTTCTTCAATGCGCAGGACATCGTCAAGACGCCGTTCATCATCGGCATTGCCGGTTCCGTCGCGGTCGGCAAATCGACCACGGCGCGCGTGCTGAAGGAGCTGTTGGCGCGCTGGCCCTCGAGCCCCAAGGTCGATCTCATCACCACCGATGGCTTTCTGCTGCCCAACGAGGTCCTGCGCCGCGAAAACCTGATGGAACGCAAGGGCTTTCCCGATAGCTACGATGTCGGGGCGCTGCTGCGTTTCCTCTCCGGCATCAAGTCGGCGCTGCCCAATGTCCGCGCGCCGGTCTATTCGCATCTCACCTATGACGTCATTCCCGGCGAGTTCGTCACCATCGACCGGCCCGACATCCTGATTTTCGAAGGCATCAATGTCCTGCAGCCGGGCAAGCTGCCGCAGGACGGCAAGATCGTGCCCTTCCTGTCCGACTTTTTCGACTTTGCCATCTACATCGATGCCGACGAGAAGCTGATCCACCAGTGGTACATCTCGCGCTTCATGCGGCTGCGCGAGACCGCCTTCCGCAATCCGGACTCTTTCTTCCACCGCTATTCGCAGCTCTCGGAGGATTCGGCCCGGGCCATCGCCGAAGGCCTGTGGACCAACATCAATCTGAAGAACTTGCGCGAGAACATCCTGCCGACGCGGGCCCGCGCCGACCTCATCCTGCGCAAGGGCGCCGACCATCTGGTCGAGGAAGTGGCGCTACGCAAGCTATAGCGGCCGGCGTTCAGCCATCAGGTTGGAACGCCCTCAACGGCTGGCTGCTGGAAACCCAGTGACACCAGCTGTTCTGGATCCACGACCTTGCCAGCCTTGATGGCGCCCGGGCGTAGAACGGCTTATGCGGGAGAGGGGTCGTCTTCCTCCGGCTTTGTCACTCGCCGCAGCGTCAGATTGATCCTGCCGCCATTCTTGAGCAGCGCCGAGGTCGAGGAGTAGATGCGGTCGACGCCGTGAAAGCACAGCCGCCCTTCGCCGCCGAGCACCACGACGTCACCGCTTTGCAGCCTGAACGACTTCGTGGCGCCGTCACGCGTCGTCTGGCCGACCCGGAACAGGCAATCATCGCCCAGTGAGACGGAAACCACCGGGGCCGAAAAATCGGCCTCGTCACGGTCCTGATGCAGGCCCATTTTTGTGTCCTGCGTGTAGAAATTGATCAGGCACGCTTCCGGTGGCTTGGGGTAGCCCGAGACCTGCCGCCACAGCTCGAGCAGCGCCTCCGGGATTGGTGGCCATGGTGAGCCGGTCACCGGGTGCGTCGGCTGGTAGCGGTAGCCGCGTTCCTTATCGGTGACCCAGCCGAGCGGGCCGCAATTGGTCATGCGCACGCTCATCTCCTTGCCGGTGCGCGGCATGGCCGGCACGAACAGGGGTGCTGCCTGCACGATGCTTCTCACATCCTCGACCAGCGCTTCCTGTACCGCGCGCGACAGGTAACCGGGCATGTGGCGGACACCTTTGGGCAGGACGAGCATGGCTTCGGTCAATCAATCCGTTTGATGTGGCGACAAGCGAGATTGCCACGAGGACCCGCAAAGGACGACCCGAAAGCCGCGCTTGCCGCCCTGAAAGGAAATAGCAGCGGCCGCACTCAGTCGTCGCCGACCCGGCCGCGCAGCTTTTTCACGGTCGAGCGACCGGCCTTGCTCTTCAGCCGCCTCTCCACCGAGCCCTTCGATGGCCTCGTCTTCTTGCGTGGCGGCGGCGGCGGTTCGGCGGCCTTGGCGACCAGCGCAGTAAGCCGTGCCCGGGCGTCCGCCCGGTTCTGCTCCTGCGTGCGGAAGCGGCCCGCTTCGATGACGATGACACCGTCCTTGGTGGCGCGCTGGCCGGCCAGCTTGATCGTCCGCTCGCGCACGCGCTCCGACAGACCCGTTGCGTTGGCCGCGTCGAAGCGCAGCTGCACGGCCGTCGCCACCTTGTTGACGTTCTGGCCGCCCGGCCCGGACGAGCGGATGAAGTCCTCGTGCAAGTCGCCCGGGTGGATCACCGCGTCGTCGGCAATGATGATGTTGTCGTCGCTCGCCATGCCGCAGTCATGGCGCGGCGGATCAAAAAAGAAAAGGCCCGATCGAGACCGGGCCCTTCAATGGTGCTGAGCGACGTGGCGATTATTCCGCCGCTTCCTGCATGTGGGGCGCTGCACCCAGCACGACGGCATCGACATGGCTTTCGAACTTCCCGAAATTGTCGATGAACATGCCGACCAGCCTTGCCGCCTGCCGGTCATAGCCGGACTTGTCGGCCCAGGTCGACCGCGGATCGAGAATGGCGCTGTCGACGCCGGGGACGGCCACCGGCACTTCGAAACCGAAATGGGCGTCGGTGCGGAAATCGGCCGTCTTCAGCGAGCCGTCGAGTGCCGCCGCAAGCAGCGCCCGCGTTGCCTTGATCGGCATCCGCTTGCCAGTGCCGTAGGCGCCACCGGTCCAGCCGGTATTGACCAGCCAGCAATCGACCTGGTGCCGGGCGATCAGGTCGCGCAGCAGATTGCCGTATTCCGACGGATGGCGCGGCATGAACGGTGCGCCGAAACAGGTCGAAAATGTCGCCTCGGGCTCGGTCACGCCCTTTTCGGTTCCGGCCACCTTGGCCGTGTAGCCGGAAAGGAAATGGTACATTGCCTGCGCCGGGGTCAGCCGTGCGATCGGCGGCATCACGCCGAAGGCATCGGCGGTCAGCATGATGATGTTCTTCGGATGATTGGCGCGCCCCGTCTTGCTGGCATTGGGGATGAACTCCAGCGGGTAGGCGCAGCGCGTGTTTTCGGTGAGCCGACCGTCGTCGAAATCCGGCACCCGGTCCGCGCCAAGCACGACATTCTCCAGCACGGTGCCGAAGCGCTGCGTGGTGGCGAAGATTTCCGGCTCGGCCTCCGCTGACAGCTTGATCGTCTTGGCGTAGCAGCCACCTTCGAAATTGAAGATGCCGTGCGGTCCCCAGCCGTGCTCGTCGTCGCCGATCAGCGTGCGCGACGGATCGGCCGACAGCGTCGTCTTGCCGGTGCCGGAAAGCCCGAAGAAGACGGCCGTGTCGCCGGCCGGCCCCTCATTGGCCGAGCAGTGCATCGGCATCACGCCCCTGGCCGGCAACAGGTAATTGAGCACGGTGAACACCGACTTCTTCATCTCGCCGGCATAGGACGTGCCGCCGATCAGCACGATCTTGCGCGAAAGGTCGACGGCGATCACCGTTTCGGTGCGGGTGCCGTGACGGGCGGGATCGGCGCGGAAGGACGGCAGGTCGATGATCGTCATCTCAGGCGCGAACTGCTCGAGTTCGGCGGCACCCGGACGGATGAGCAGATTGCGGATGAACAGCGAGTGCCAGGCGAATTCGGTGACCACCCTGGTGGTCAGTTTCTGTTCGAGGTCGGCGCCGCCGACCAGATCCTGCACGTAAAGATCCTTGTCCGCGGCATGCGCCCGAAAATCAGCGAGCAGCGTGTCGAACTGGGCCGGCGAGATCGCCTTGTTGTTGTCCCACCAGACATGCGGCTCGGTGGTGCCGTCGCGAACGACGAACTTGTCCTTGGGCGAACGACCAGTGTGCTGGCCGGTCTCGGCGACCAGCGCGCCATGCGCGGTCAGCCGGGCTTCGCCGCGCCGGATCGATTCCTCGTAAAGGGCAGCAGCGCCGAAATTGTAGCGCACCACGCCCGTGGTTTTCAGGCCGATACGATCGATCCCGCAAGCAGGATTGCGTTTGCCGACTTCCGACATGAGGGTCCCTTCTTCAATTTGCCGCATCTGCCGGGGCATTTCCGGCGCGCCCACTCCGCAGGCTGAGATGGTCAGAACCAGAAAAGCCAAATGATATCAAATCATTAATCGATTTAAATATTTTGAAAGTTGTTTAAATCGTTTATATGTGCAAGAAGTTCGGCGGTTGCCCAAAGGATTGGCAGGGTTCGATCGTCTAATCCGTAGTGAGGTGCAATTGTGACCGCCGGCACGCCGCCCGTGACAGCGGACAGGGCCTATGCCACATTTTGTACCTAATTTGTCCTGCAAAAGCCCCTTCTCTACGAAAGAAGGGACAGCTCATGAGGGAGCCGCTTGAAATGGCAACAATCGCGCTTGTCGATGACGACCGCAACATTCTGACGTCGGTGTCGATCGCCCTCGAATCCGAGGGCTATCGCGTCGAGACCTACACGGATGGTGCGTCCGCGCTGGAGGGCCTGGCGGCACGCCCGCCGAATCTTGCCATCCTCGACATCAAGATGCCGCGCATGGACGGCATGGAGCTGCTGCGCCGGATGCGCCAGAAGTCCGACCTGCCGGTGATCTTCCTGACCTCCAAGGATGACGAGATCGATGAATTGTTCGGCCTCAAGATGGGCGCCGACGATTTCATCCGCAAACCGTTCTCGCAGCGTCTGCTGGTCGAGCGGGTGCGTGCCGTGCTGCGCCGCGCCAGTGCCCGCGAAGCCGCGGCCAAGACGCCCAGCCAGCAGGCACGTTCGCTCGAGCGCGGCCAGCTAGTCATGGATCAGGAGCGCCATACCTGCACCTGGAAGGGCGAGCCGGTGACGCTTACCGTCACCGAGTTCCTGATCCTGCATTCGCTGGCGCAGCGTCCCGGTGTCGTAAAAAGCCGTGATGCGCTGATGGATTCGGCCTATGATGAGCAGGTCTATGTCGACGACCGCACCATCGACAGCCACATCAAGCGGCTGCGCAAGAAGTTCAAGGCCGTCGATGACGACTTCGAGATGATCGAAACCCTTTACGGAGTCGGGTACCGCTTCCGCGAAGCATGAGTTGATGCACGTCGCACGACGTTATGCATCGAAATAGAGATTAGGCAGGGCCTGCTATTCGATGGCAGTGGAGGCACAGCGAACAAGACCGGCGGGCGCTGCCAGGCGGCCGTCGCGCATCATGCCGTCATTCGTATCGAAAATCACGGTGCCGATGCGCCGCTTCCTCGGCCATCATATCTTTTCCAGCCTGACGCGGCGCATCCTCTTCCTCAATCTCGCTGGCCTGGCCGTCCTGGTCACCGGCATCCTCTACCTCAACACCTTCCGCGACGGGCTGATCGATGCCCGCGTCGAAAGCCTGATGACCCAGGGCGAGATCATCGCCGGCGCGATCGCCGCCTCGGCGACGGTCGAGACCGACTCGATCAGCATCGATCCGGAAAAGCTGCTCGAGCTGCAGGCCGGCGAAAGTCTCGGCCCGGGCTCGGACCAGCTCGACAACCTGGACTTCCCGATCAACCCGGAGCGCGTTGCGCCGGTGCTGAGACGGCTGATCTCGCCGACCCGGACCCGCGCCCGCATCTATGACCGCGACGCCAATCTGCTGCTCGATTCGCGCCATCTCTATTCGCGCGGCCAGATCCTGCGCTACGACCTGCCGCCGGTCGAAGAGGAAGAGCCTGATCTGCTCGAGCGCATCCAGAAGTTCGTCTTCGATTTCTTCCGCAACACCGAACTGCCGGTCTATCACGAGCAGCCAGGCGGCAACGGCGCCGCCTTCCCGGAAGTGGTCAAGGCGCTCACCGGCAGTCCGTCGACCATCGTGCGTATCTCGGAACAGGGCGAGCAGATCGTTTCGGTGGCGGTGCCGATCCAGCGCTTCCGCGCCGTGCTCGGCGTGTTGATGCTGTCGACCGAAGGCGGCGACATCGACAAGATCGTCGCCGCCGAGCGCAAGGCGATCCTGCGCGTGTTCGGCATCGCGGCCCTCGTCACCGCCATCCTGTCCATGCTTCTCGCCTCCACCATCGCCAACCCGCTGCGCCGGCTGTCGGCTGCGGCGGTGCGCGTGCGGCGCGGCGTCAAGAGCCGCGAGGAGATCCCGGACTTCTCCGACCGGCAGGACGAGATCGGCAACCTGTCGATCGCCATACGCGACATGACCAACGCCCTCTACGCCCGCATCGAGGCGATCGAAAGCTTTGCGGCGGACGTCTCGCACGAGCTGAAGAACCCGCTGACGTCGTTGCGCAGCGCGGTGGAAACCTTGCCGCTGGCCAAGAACGACAATTCGCGCAGCCGGCTGATGGACATCATCCAGCACGATGTCAGGCGTCTGGATCGTCTCATCACCGATATTTCCGACGCCTCCCGTCTTGATGCCGAGCTGGCGCGTGAAGATGCCGGGACGGTCGACCTGAAGAAATTCATCACCGATCTGGTCGCGGTTTCGCGCGAGGCGACGCGCAACAAGAAGGCGGTCGAGATCGAATTCAAGGTCGCCAAGCTGCCGCAGGGCGTCAAAGGCTATTTCGTCGTCGGCCATGATTTGCGCATCGGCCAGGTCGTCACCAACCTGATCGAGAACGCCCGCTCCTTCGTTCCCGAGGATCATGGCCACATCACCCTGTCGCTGGCGCGCGTTGGCAAGTTCAACATCCTCACCATTGACGACAATGGTCCCGGCATCCGGGCCGACAACATCGACCGCATCTTCGAACGCTTCTACACCGACCGCCCGGCGGGCGAGGCGTTCGGCCAGAATTCGGGCCTTGGCCTGTCGATATCCAGGCAGATCGTCGAGGCCCACGGCGGCACGCTGACCGCCGAGAACATCCCCGGCACCAAGCCCGGCGATATCAAGGGCGCGCGCTTCGTTGTGACGCTGCCGGCCGAAGCATGATCCCGAAAAGTGGGAACCGGTTTTCGGGCAAGATCATGCTTCATCCAAAACGCATGATCCCGAAAAGTGGGAACCGGTTTTCGGACAAGATCATGCTTCATCAAAAAACATGAACGGGCAGGATCGTGCCTGATCCAGTTGCGCAGCCAGAAAACATTCACGGAACCGCGATCCTGATCGGCGAGCGCGGCGTCCTGATCACCGGGCCGTCCGGCGCCGGCAAGACGACGCTGGCGCTGACACTCCTGGACCATTGCCGTGCGCGCGGGCTGTTCTCGCGGCTGATCGGCGACGACAGGCTGCTTGCCGTGGCCCGCGCCGGGCGGCTGGTCTGTCGCGTGCCGGCGCCCATCGCCGGTCTCGCCGAAGTGCCTGGATTCATGCCGCGCCCGCTGCCGTTCGAGCCGGGCGGAGTGATCGACCTGCATGTGAGGCTGGTGCCAAAGGCACAGATGGCCCGCTTCCAGGAGGAAATCAGCGAGCCGGTCGCAGGCTGCCCAGTGCCGCGTATCGACCTTGCCGAGCGCAACGCCGCCACCGCCTTGCCCGCCGTGATGGCGCGGCTGTCGATCGCGCCTTTTCTATGATCCGCCGCGGATTTTTTGCTGCAATGCGTCAAAATGGCATGGGCCCGCGCAATTTTGGGCTTGTCAACCGGCCGCGCGTCGACAAGATAGCGCTCCCGCCGCCTGGAATGGCTGGCGAGCATAAAATACGCCTGTGAAGCGGCGATGACGGGAGCCACCAAAGAATGATCGGACTCGTGCTTGTAACGCACGGTCAACTGGCCGCCGAGTTCCGACATGCCGTGGAACATGTCGTCGGGCCACAAGACAATTTCGAAACCGTGGCGATCGGGGCCGATGACGATATGGAGCAGCGTCGCCGCGACATCGTCGACGCCGTGGCCCGTGTCGATACCGGGACGGGCGTCATCGTTCTGACCGACATGTTCGGTGGAACGCCCTCCAACCTTGCCATTTCGGTCATGGAGTCCGGCCGCACCGAAGTTATCGCCGGCATGAACCTGCCGATGCTGATCAAGCTCTCCTCGATCCGCAAGGGCGACAACATGGCGGCGGCGCTCGACGAGGCGCAGGCGGCCGGCCGCAAGTACATCAACGTCGCCAGCCAGCTCCTGAGCAGCAAATGAACGCCCTATCCCCGGAAAAGGACCAGATCGTCCGGGAGTTTCCGATCGTCAACCAGCGCGGCCTGCACGCGCGCGCCTCGGCGAAGTTCGTCCAGGTGGCCAGCGGTTTCGACGCCTCGGTGCATGTCGAGAAGGATGGCGTCCAGGTCGGCGGCACCTCGATCATGGGGCTGATGATGCTGGCGGCAAGCCCGGGCTATTCGATCCGTGTCACCGCCAGCGGTCCGGAGGCCTTGCAGGTCATCGACGCGCTGGAGCAGCTGGTTGCATCCCGCTTCGGCGAGGAAGCCTGATCCCGCGCGGAGCGAAAGAAACTGCTCCTCGAGACATGCACGGATAAAGATTTCTTTATATCCCATTGTCGTCTTGAGCCTGATCTGCTAGTCAAGCCGGCAATTCGCGCCCTTCGACGCGCCGACCAGCGCGGGCGCATCCGCAACCAATTCGCAGCACAACAATTCGCATCGGAGCACTGCCATGACGGGTAGCAAGGACTATGTGGTCGCCGACATCTCGCTTGCCGGCTGGGGCCGCAAGGAAATCGAGATCGCCGAAACCGAAATGCCGGGCCTGATCGCCTGCCGCGAGGAATTCGGCGACAAGAAGCCGCTCAAGGGCGCGCGCATCACCGGCTCGCTGCACATGACCATCCAGACGGCGGTGCTGATCGAGACGCTGAAGGCGCTCGGCGCCGATATCCGCTGGGCCTCCTGCAACATCTTCTCGACCCAGGACCATGCGGCCGCGGCCATCGCCGAGGCTGGTATCCCGGTATTCGCCGTCAAGGGCGAGTCGCTCGAGCAGTACTGGGACTACACCGACAGGATCTTCCAGTGGACCGACGGTGGCACCTCCAACATGATCCTCGATGACGGTGGCGACGCCACCATGTACATCTTGATCGGCGCCCGCGCCGAGGCCGGCGAGGACGTGCTCTCCAACCCGCAGAGCGAGGAAGAGGAGTACTTCTACGCCCAGGTCAAGAAGCGCCTGAAGGCTTCGCCGGGCTTCTTCACCAAGCAGAAGGCGGCGATCCGCGGCGTCACCGAAGAGACGACGACCGGCGTCAACCGGCTTTACCAGCTGCAGAAGAAGGGCCTGCTGCCTTTCCCCGCCATCAACGTCAACGATTCGGTCACCAAGTCGAAATTCGACAACAAATACGGCTGCAAGGAATCGCTGGTCGACGGTATCCGTCGCGGCACCGACACGATGATGGCCGGCAAGGTCGCGGTCGTCTGCGGCTATGGCGACGTCGGCAAGGGCTCGTCAGCCTCGCTCAAGGGCGCCGGCGCCCGCGTCAAGGTCACCGAGGTCGACCCGATCTGCGCATTGCAGGCGGCGATGGACGGTTTTGAAGTCGTCACGCTGGAAGATGCCGCACCGACCGCCGACATCGTCATCACCACCACCGGCAACAAGGATGTCGTCACCCTCGACCACATGCGTTCGATGAAGGACATGGTGATCGTCGGCAACATCGGTCACTTCGACAACGAGATCCAGGTGGCGTCGCTGCGCAACCTGAAATGGACCAACGTCAAGCCGCAGGTCGACATGATCACCTTCCCGGACGGCAAGCGGATGATCCTGCTGTCGGAAGGTCGCCTGCTCAATCTCGGCAATGCCACCGGCCACCCGAGCTTCGTCATGTCGGCGTCCTTCACCAACCAGGTGCTGGCCCAGATCGAGCTGTACACCAAGCCCGGCCAGTACGAGAACCAGGTCTATGTGCTGCCCAAGCATCTCGACGAAAAGGTCGCGCGCCTGCATCTCGACAAGCTCGGCGCCCGACTGACCGAACTGTCCGGCGAGCAGGCCGCTTATATTGGCGTCACCCCCCAGGGTCCGTTCAAGCCGGAACACTACCGCTATTAACCAAAGCTAAATTTCCTACCATATATTGACGCCGGGCGATTGACTTTTCGCCCGGCTTTATTTTTGCGCGCCATCAGCCTTCACGGCGATTCGGTGAGGGTTTATTGTCAGGTGATTCGCGACGCTTCCGGCCCGAGAGGGGATCAGAGAGGCGCGTATCAGGGCGGTCTTGCATTCAGGCGGCGGAGAGGACCAAGACATGCCGGGGCAACACCCGCACAAAGCGGGACGGGCCGTTTCCGGCGGCCACGACGATTCGGGGATCGCTGGCCCTGCCTCGCAAGGCGGGAGCCTTTCATGGCGCGCTCGCGCCGGAGTTTTCCTTGCCACCTCTGCATTGGCCGGCCCCTTGCTCGCTGCGGCCGCGCATGCCGAAGCCGTGGGCGTCGCCGCCGGCTTGTCGATCAGCACGGTAGAAGTCATGCAGCTTGCCGTGTTTGTCGGCGTGACGGGCGCAGCACTTCTGTCGGCCATCGTTCTCATCCGCGAGCGGGCCCGCACCTCGGCGGAGAATGTCGAACTCAGGAGCCGCATCGCCGACATCAGCGCGGCTCTGCGCCGCTCCGAAGCGCTGCTCAATCTGCGCGACCAGCGTGTGGTCGTCTGGGCCTCCGAAAACAAGAAACCCGAACTCATCGGTACATTGCCGGTCGAAAGCGGCGCTCCCGAAGACCGTGCCGCCTTCCTCGCTTTCGGTCGCTGGCTGATGCCGCGCTCGGCGGCGGCGCTCGAGCATGCCGTTGCGGGATTGCGCGAAAAGGCGAAACCCTTCGATCTCGTCATCGAATCGCAGGCCGGCGCACCGCTTGAGGTGCATGGCCGCAAAAGCGCGGCGCATGTGATCGTGCGTTTCGTTTCGCTTTCGGAGACGCAGCGCAGCCAGGCCAGGTTGAAGATCGAAAACCAGCGCCTCGTCGCTGACCACGAGACGATGATTGGCCTGTTCGACGCGCTGAAGATGCCGGCATGGCTGCGCACCGAGGATGGGCGGTTGAAGTGGGTCAACCGGGCCTATGCCGACGCGGTCGAAGCCGACAATGCGGAAACGGCCGTTCGCGAGGCGAAGGAGTTTCTCGGCGGCCAGGCACGCGATGCGATCGCCGCCCAGCACAAGTCGCATCCGGTCTTCGAGCAGACGCTTTCCACCGTGATCGAAGGCGACCGCCGCGTGTTCGCGGTGACCGACTTCGCCGGCCCGGATGGTTCGGCCGGCCTTGCCTGCGACACCAGCGCCATCGAGGCCGTTCGTGGCGAATACGAGCGGACCGTCAGAAGCCACGCCGACACGCTCGACCAGCTCAACACCGCGGTCGCCATTTTCGACACCGACGAGAAGCTGCGGTTCTTCAACCAGGCTTTCCAGAAGCTATGGGGTCTCGACAGCGGCTTCCTGCACAGCGCTCCCGACAATGCGCTGTTGCTCGACCGTTTGCGCAGCGAGGGCAAGATCGCCGAGCAACCCGAATGGCGCCGCTGGAAGGAAGGCCTGCTTGGCGCCTATCGCGCCGTCGAATCACAGGAACATTGGTGGCACCTGCCGGACGGCAAGACCATCCGCGTCGTCGCCAACCCGCAGCCCAAGGGCGGCGTGACCTGGGTGTTCGAGAATCTGACCGAGAAGATGGATCTGGAAAGCCGCTACCAGACCGCGGTGCGGGTCCAGGGCGAGACGCTCGACAATCTCGCCGAAGGCGTGGCGGTATTCGGCCCCGACGGCAGGCTTCGACTGTCGAACCCTGCCTTTGCGACACTTTGGGGGCTTAGTGCGGAGGCCGCCAAGCCCAATGTCCACGTATCCACGATCCGCGACCTTTGCGACCGGCAGGCGGTCGACAGCCCCTGGCCCGGCTTCGTTGCCGCCATCACCGGTTTCGACGACGAGCGCCGCGACCGCCACGGCCAGACCGAACTCAACAATGGCAATGTGCTCAGTTACGCCATGATCCCGTTGCCCAACGGGCAAGTGATGATGACGTTCGTCGACGTCACCGACAGCGTCAACGTCGAACGGGCGCTGAAGGACAAGAACGAGGCACTGGAGAAGTCCGATCAGCTCAAGAACGAATTCGTCCAGCACGTCTCCTATGAACTGCGCTCGCCGCTGACCAACATCATCGGCTTCACCGAACTGCTTTCGCTGCCGGCGACCGGCCCGCTGACGCAGAAGCAGCGCGAATATGTCGGGCATGTCAGCTCGTCCTCCTCGGTCCTGCTTACCATCGTCAACGACATCCTCGACCTGGCGACCGTGGATGCCGGCATCATGGAGCTCGATATTTCCGAGGTGCATGTCGACCAGACCATCGCCGCCGCGGCGGAACTGGTGGCCGACCGGCTGGAAGAGCATTCGATCAGGCTCGAGGTCGATGCCGCCAAGGCGCCGAAGACGTTTCACGGCGACGAAATCCGCGTCCGCCAGATCCTCTACAATCTGCTCAGCAACGCCGCCAACTACGCGCCGGAAGCCAGCACCATCAGGCTCGCTTGCCGCCAGCTGTCGGACGGCGTGGAATTCTCGGTTCATGACGACGGACCCGGCATGCCGCCGGACCTCCTCGATTCGGTATTCCGCCGCTTTGAGCCGCGCACCAATGGCGGGCGCCGGCGCGGCGCTGGTCTCGGCCTTTCGATCGTGAAGAGCTTTGTCGAACTGCATGGCGGCAACGTTCGCATCGAAACCGGCAAGGACAAGGGCACCACCGTCATCTGCACCTTTCCCGACATGCCCGGCATCCGCGCCGCGGCCGAGTAGCGCACTCGATGACGGGATTGGTGCTGGAGCGTTTACTCGCGGACGAGACACAGACAGCGCTGCTGGGCGAGGATCTCGCGCTGGCGCTGCGCGCCGGTGACGTGCTGGCGCTCAAGGGTGATCTCGGCGCCGGCAAGTCGACGCTGGCGCGGGCATTGATCAGGGCTTTGGCCGACGATGCCGACGTCGACGTTCCGAGCCCGACCTTCACGCTGGTGCAGAGCTACGACACGCGCATCCCGGTCCATCATTTCGATCTCTACCGCCTGTCCTCGGCGGCCGAAATCGACGAGCTGGGTTTCGAGGAGGCCCTGACGCAAGGTGCCGCCCTGGTCGAATGGCCGGAACGGGCGGAGGCCTATCTGCCGGAAACCTCGGTGCTGATCGAACTCGTCCAGCATGGCGAGGGCCGGCTGGCGCGACTGTCGGGGCAAGGTGCCGCCTTCGACCGCGTGGCACGGTCGCTGGCCATGCGCGACTTTCTCAGGAGTGCCGGCTGGGGCGATGCGCGGCGCCGTCATTTCATCGGCGACGCCTCGGCCCGCTCCTATGAGATCGTTTCGCTGGCCGGCCGCAAGCCGCAAGTGTTGATGAACTCGCCGCGGCTTGTGCTCGGACCGCCGGTGCGCGACGGCAAGCCCTATGCCGAGATCGCTCACACCGCCCAGTCGGTCTCCGCCTTCGTCGCCATCGACCGGGCATTGAAGGCCGGCGGCGTCAGCGTTCCGGAAATCCATGCCGAGGACCAGAATCAAGGGTTCCTTCTGCTCGAACATCTTGGTTCCGAAGGATTCCTCGGTGAGGACGGCCAACCGGTGGCCGAGCGTTACGCGGCGGCGGCGGAACTGCTCGCCATGATGCATGGCAGGAACTGGCCCCGGCACATGGAAACCGGGCAGGGCGGCTTCCACGACGTGCCGCCTTTCGACCGCGACGCCATGATGATCGAAGCCGATCTGCTGGTCGACTGGTACGTGCCGGCCATATCGGGCAGCCCGGCCAGCGATGATCTGCGCGCCGGCTACGCCAAAGCGTGGAATGCGCTTCTCGACCGGCTGGACGGCCGCGAGTACACGCTGATGCTGCGCGACTTCCATTCGCCCAACATCATCTGGCGCGGTGACCGTTCCGGCCATGATCGGCTGGGCATCGTCGATTTCCAGGATGCGTTGATCGGTCCTTCTGCCTATGACGTCGCCTCGCTCGCCATGGATGCCCGCGTCACCATATCGCCGGAAATCGAGAAAAGGACGCTCGACGCCTATGTCGCCGCGCGTCATGCGGCGGGCGCTTTCGATGAAGCGAGCTTCCTGGAATCCTATGCAATCATGGCGGCGCAGCGCAATTCGAAGATCCTCGGCATTTTCGTGCGCCTCGAAAAGCGCGACGGCAAACCCTACTACCTGAAACATCTGCCGCGCATCCGCGACTATCTGCGGCGGGCGCTGTCCCATCCTGCATTGGCCAGCCTGCGGGATTTCTACAGCGCCAATGGTTTGCTCGAGGAGCGAGCGCTGTGACAGCACGACCGGACACTGCCATTGTACTTGCCGCCGGGCTCGGCAAGCGCATGCGGCCGATCACCGACACCATCCCCAAGCCGCTGGTCCGGATCGCCGGCAAGACATTGCTCGACTGGGGCCTCGACAGCCTGGCCGCCGCCGGTGTCGGCAAGGCCGTGGTCAACGTCCACTATCTTCCCCAGCAGATCGTTGCCCATGTCGCGGCGCGTCGGGTACCGGAGATCATCATTTCCGACGAGAGCGACCGGTTGCTCGATTCCGCCGGCGGCATCGTCAAGGCGCTGCCGGACCTGGGCGACCAGCCCTTCTATGTCCTCAACGCCGATACTTTCTGGATCGACGACGGTCCCCTCAATCTCGACCGCCTCGCCCTTGCATGGGACGCGGCGAAAATGGATATTCTGCTGATGCTGGCGGATCTCCATCAGGCGACCGGACACTGGGGCAGCACCGATTTCCTGGTGGCCCCGGATGGCGCCTTGCGCCGGTCAAAGGGCGATCCGGCAGGCCTGATCTATGCCGGGGCTGCAATCATTCATCCGCGCCTGTTCAAGGACGCACCGGCCGGGCCGCACTCGCTCAACGCCTATTTCGATTCGGCCATTGCCGTGGGCCGGCTCTTCGGCATGCCGATGCACGGCCACTGGATCACCGTCGGCACGCCCGATGCCATTCCGCTGGCGGAAGCGGCGGTAGCCGGCGCGCTAGACGAGTTGCAATGAGCGGCTCGAGCCGCGTTTTCTCGGTTCCCTCCGGAGCGCCGTTTCTGCCGACGCTTGCCGAGGCGCTGCTTGCCGGCCGCCTGGTTCCGGGGTTTCGCTTTGACGGCGACCCGCTCGCCCTGGCCGATGTCACCATCTACGTACCGACGCGCCGTGCCGCGCGTGCTTTGCGGGGTGTTTTCGTCGACAGCCTGCGGGCACGCGGCGGCGGCGGTTCGGCGATCCTGCCGGTCATTCGTCCACTCGGCGAGTTCGACGAGGATGAGGCCGCATTCGAGACAGAGGCATCGGCGGCGATCGATCTCGCGCCACCGATCGCGGCGACCGAACGCCTGCTGCTGCTGGCGCCGCTGGTGCGCGCCTGGAAACGTCGGCTGCCGGCGCATGTCGCGGCCCTCTTCGCCGAGGAGATCGTCATCCCGGCCTCCACCGCCGATGCGATCTGGCTGGCGCGCGATCTCGCGGGGCTGATGGACGAGATCGAGACGGAAGGCACGGACTGGGCAAAGCTCACCGATCTGGTCACCGGCAACCTTGCCGGATGGTGGCAGGTGACGCTCGAATTCCTCGGCATCGTCACCGACGCCTGGCCGAAATTCCTCGAGGAGCGCGATCGCTCCAATCCGGCCGCGCATCGCAGCGCCTTGATCCGCAGCGAGGCCGCGCGGCTGCAGCGCAATCCGCCTGCCGGACCCGTCATTGCCGCTGGATCCACCGGTTCGATTCCTGCCACGGCAGAGCTGCTTGCCGTGATCGCCCGCTTGCCCGGCGGGGCCATCGTGCTGCCCGGCCTCGACCGGACGCTGGACGAAGCGTCCTTCCAGGCGATTGCCGCGCCCGGCGCGCGTCCGGCCGTGCTCGGCCACCCGCAATATGGCCTCGCCAGGCTGATCGGCAAGATCGGCGTGCTGCGCGGCGATGTCGAGGAGATCGGCGTGGCCGAGCCGTCGCTTGCGCTTCGCGCCGCCCTTGTCGGCGAAGCGTTGCGGCCGGCCGAGACCACCGAATTCTGGGCCGAGACACGCGCTGGTTTCTCAGCCGCCGCCATCGCCGGTGCCTTCGCCGACGTGACGCTGCTCGAGGCGGCCAACGAACGCGACGAGGCCGTCACCATCGCCGTCGCGCTCAAGCAGGCGGTCGAGCAGCCTGGCCAGAGGGCGGCGCTCGTCACCGGCGACCGTGCTCTGGCGCGCCGCGTTTCGGTCGAGCTTCTGCGCTTCGGCGTCGTCGCAGACGATTCCGGTGGCACGCCGCTCGCCAACACCCCGGCTGCCAGCCTGCTCAGGCTGGCGCTCGAAGCGGTGTTCCGGCCAGGCGATCCGGTTGGCCTTTTGTCGCTGCTCAAGCATCCGTTGCTTGGCCTCGGCCTGCAACGCGCTGATGTGCGCCACGCCGCCGAACTGGTCGAACTGGTGGCGCTGCGCGGCGGCACAGGTCGCCCCGACATCGCTTCACTGTCCGAACTCTTCGAGGCCCGCCTCACCGGTCTGGGCAGCGGCAGCCGGCCGCCCTTCTGGTTCTCCCGGCTGACCGTGCGCTCCATCGAAAGCGCGCGCAATGTGCTCGAACGTCTCAACCAGGCATTGGCGCCGCTCGCGGCCTTTCGCGGCCAGGCGGACGCGGACCTTGCCGCGCTGGTCAAGGCCAGCGTCGTGGCGCTCGAAAATCTCGGCCGCGCCGAAGATGGCGGCCTTCGCGAACTCTATGCCGGTGACGCCGGCGAAAAGCTTGCCGAGTTGTTGCGCGGGCTGGTCGCGGCTTCGGCATCGCTGTCGTTCGCGGCGAGCGAATGGCCTGACGTGATGGACGCGCTGATCGCGCCTGAAACGGTCAAGCCGGCACAGGGCACCGACAGGAACATCGCCATCTGGGGCGCGCTGGAAGCCCGGTTGCAGAATGTCGACACGCTGGTCATCGGCGGGCTCAACGAGGGTGTGTGGCCGCGCAAGCCGGAGAGCGACCGCTTCATGTCGCGGCTGATGAAAACCGGCATCGATCTCGAACCGCCCGAACGGCGTATCGGTTTGGCCGCGCATGATTTCCAGATGGCCATGGGCGCCAGGAAAGTGGTGCTGGCCCGCTCGGCGCGTGCCGGCGACGCGCCCGCCGTGCCGTCGCGCTGGCTGCAGCGCCTCCTCACCTTCATCGGCAACGACCAGGCGGCGGAGCTGCGCCGGCGCGGCGACGAACTGCTCGCCTGGGCACGCGCACTCGATACCGGGCCAAGGCAGGATTTCGCGCCACGACCGCAGCCGAGGCCGCCACTGTCAGTGCGCCCAAGCCATTTCTCGGTCACCGAGATCGAGACCTTGCGCCGTGACCCCTATGCCATCTACGCAAGAAGGATCCTCGGCCTGATGCCGCTCGATCCGGTCATCCGCGATCCGGGTGCCGCCGAGCGCGGCACGCTGTTTCACGCCATTCTGCATCTCTTTTCGGCGCAGGTGGCCGATCCGCGCGCGCCGGATGCGCTGGCCGGCCTCATATCCGCCGGTCGCGCCTGTTTTGCCGAAGCCGCCCTTCCGGCCGATGTCGAGGCGGTGTGGTGGCCGCGCTTCGAAAAACTCGCGGCCAACATCGTCGTATGGGAGCGCACGCGCGCCGACGCGGTAGTACGGCGGCATGCCGAGGAGCGCGCCGGCAAGACCGTCGTCGGCCAGTCCGGCGTGACGCTGTCCGGCTATGCCGACCGGGTCGACCTGCTGGATGGCGGCATGGCCGACATACTGGACTACAAGACCGGCTCTTCGCCATCCAAGGCGCAGGCGCACACGCTGCTTGCGCCGCAACTGGCGCTGGAAGGCGCGCTGCTCAGGCGCGGCGCCTTCAAGGATCTGGGCGCGCGCGAGCCGTCGCAACTGGCGTTCGTTCGGCTGAAGCCGAATGGCGAGGTGTTCGAGGAATCGATCCTCGAGCACAACCGCCAGCCCAGGACCGCCACTGATCTCGCCGAAGAGGCCTGGGCGCGGCTGGAGAAGCTTCTGATCCACTATGCCGACCCGGCGACCGGATATCTGTCGCGCGCGCTGCCGTTTCGCGAGGGCGAGACCGATGGCGACTACGACCATCTTGCCCGCGTGCTCGAATGGTCGGCGGGCGGCGACGCCGGCGACGAGGGAGGGGAGGCATGAAGAAGGCCTATCCCATCCCGAGCGATACGGCTTCCAGCCAGGCTCGCGCCGCCGATCCCAAGAATTCCGCCTGGGTCTCGGCCAATGCCGGCTCCGGCAAGACCCATGTGCTGGCCCAGCGTGTCATCCGGTTGCTGCTGCGCGGCACCGATCCGTCAAAGATCCTGTGCCTGACCTATACGCGCGCCGCCGCCGCCAACATGTCGAACCGGGTGTTCTCGACACTGTCGGAGTGGACGACACTCGCTGACGCGGACCTGGCGGCAGGGGTCGAGGCGCTGGAGGGTCTCCGGCCCGATGTCGAGACCATGCGCCGTGCCCGCCGCCTGTTCGCCGAGGCGCTGGAAACGCCTGGCGGGCTGAAGATCCAGACCATTCATGCCTTCTGCGAATCGGTGCTCCACCAGTTCCCGCTGGAAGCCAACATCCCGGCCCATTTCGAGATGCTCGACAGCCAGATGGAGGCATCGCTGTTTGCCGCAGCGCGCCGCGAGATGATCTCGGCCGCCGGCGATAGGAATCTGGCCGAGGCCTTTGCCACCATTCTCGATCGTGGCGGCGAAGCTGGTCTCGATGCCTTGTTGGGCGAGATCGTGCGCAAGCGTGACGGTTTGCGCAATTTCATCGACGCCGTCGGGCGCGACGGCTCGCATTTCCAGGCGCTGTTCGATGAGTTCCAGTTCCGCCCCGGCCATACCGCCGAAGGCATAGCGGCGTCGGTCTGGCCGTTGCCGGGCTTCCTGCCGGATTATTTTGCCGGCTTTGCCCATGTGGCGGAAGCTGCCGACGCCAGAACGGTGCTGAACAACATCCTGCCCTATGCGCGCCTGGCTTTCGCCGAGACAGATCCGGTTCGCCGTCTGCAATTGCTGTCGAGAGCCTTCCTCAAGGCTGATGGCGACACCTACGATCCGGCAAAGGCCTTCAAGAAGGCCCTGGTCGACCGGCTGCCGGATCTGGTGGAACGCTATGTTTCAGCGGCCAATGCCATCGTCGAAACCGTCGACCGGCTGGCCCTGTTCCGGATGCTGGAAGGCACGCGCGCGGCGCTGATCATCGCCGACTGGCTGATCGCCCGCTACGAAGTGCTGAAGCGCAGCCGCGGCTTTCTCGACTTCAACGACCTGATCACCCGCACGGTCAACCTGCTGGCACGGCCCGATGCCGGCCCCTGGGTGCAGTACAAGCTCGACCAAGGCATCGACCACATCCTGCTCGACGAGGCGCAGGACACCAGCCCCGATCAATGGGAGGTGGTGAAGCGGCTGGCGGAGGAGTTCTTTGCCGGCCTCGGCGCGCGCGACAGGGTGCATCGTACCGTCTTCGCGGTCGGCGATGAAAAACAGTCGATCTACTCCTTTCAGGGCGCGGCGCCCGACTCCTTCGCCGACAGCCGGCTGTTGTTCGCGGGGCGGGTGCGCGACGCCGAGGCGTCCTTCGCCGACCTCAAGCTGACCTGGTCGTTCCGCTCGACCGATGACGTTCTGGCCGCGGTCGACCGCGTCTTTGCCGATCCCCTCGTGCGGCGCGGCATCAGCCACGATCCCGATCCGCTGAGCCACAAGGCGATCCGCACCGACGCGCCGGGCTATGTCGAGGTCTGGCCGTCGCTCGGCGCCGACGTCGTCGACGAGCCCGACGACTGGACCCAGGCCATCGACCATGCCCATGCGCCGGCGGTGCGCGTTGCCGAGAATGTCGCGGCGACCATTGCCGGCTGGATCGGTGCCGGCGAGGTCATCGAAGGCCGTGGCAAGCGGCTGCGGCCGGGGGACGTGCTGGTGCTGGTGCGCAAGCGCGATCGCTTCGTCCACGCGCTGACTCGCGCCTTGAAACGCCGCGACATTCCGGTCGCCGGCGCCGACCGGCTGAGCCTGCCTGGCCATATCGCGGTCAAGGACCTGATCGCGCTCGGCCATCTCCTCATCCAGCCGCAGGACGATCTGTCGCTCGCCGCCGTCCTGCGCAGCCCGATCTTCGATCTGCCGGAAGAGGCGCTTTTCATGCTCGCGGCGGAGCGGCCGCCTGGCCTGTCGCTGATCGCGTCGCTGCGCCGCCATGCCGGCGAAAGCGAGCGACTTGCGGCGATCGTCGCCCAACTCGACATCTGGACGAACGAAGCGGCCTTCAAGCCGGTGTTCGAGTTCTATGCCGGCCTGCTGGCGCGCGATGGCGTGCGCGGCAGGATGATCGCGCGGCTCGGACCCGAAGCAGGCGATATCCTCGACGAGTTCCTGAGCTTCTGCCTTGCCGAGGAGCGAACCGGCCTGCCGGGGCTGGAAGCCTTTCTGTCGACGCTGGAGAACGCCGGCCCCGAGATCAAGCGCGAGATGGACCAGACCCGCGACGAGGTTCGCGTCATGACCGTGCACGCCGCCAAGGGCCTGGAGGCACCGGTGGTGTTCCTGGTCGATGGCGGCTCCGCCCCGTTCAGCGACCAGCATCTGCCGCGCCTGATGCCTTTCGATGGTTCCGGCACGTATTGGGACGGCAAGGGCTATCTCTGGCGCTCGGCCAGCGATGTCGCCAATGGCTTTTCCAAGGCGGCGGCAGTTAGGGCGCGAGAACTCGCCGACGACGAATATCGTCGCCTGCTCTATGTCGGCATGACCCGCGCCGAGGACCGGCTGATCGTCTGCGGCTATCATGGCAAGCGGGCGCCGAACCCCGGCACCTGGCATTCGATCGTCAGCCGCGCCCTAGTCGGCGCGCCGGAAAGCGAACAGCGCGCGCATCCCGCCGGTGGCGAGCCCGTGCATCGTTTCCATGTGACCAAGCTGCCGCCCGTCGCGGCAAGCTCGAGCGAGCAGGCACGGCAAACGCACATTTTCGGGCCGTTGCCGGCAAGCCTGTTCCGGCCCTTGCCACCTTTCGAGGACCTGCCGCGTCCGCTGTCGCCATCCGGCGCCTCGGCGCTGATCGACGAAGGCAAGGAAGCCGTGGTCGACAAGGCTTCGCCGGTGCTGGATGCCGATGCCGAGCCGGGCTTTGCCGTGATGCGGGGGCTCGCCCTGCACAAATTGCTGCAGATGTTGCCCGGCATTGCCGAGGGCGAGCGTGGTGGCGCGGCGGAACGCTATCTCGCGCGAACGGGTGCGGACTGGACTCAATCCGAGCGCGGAAAAGCCTTGGCGTCGGTCACCGCCATCCTTGCCGACCCACGCTTCGGCACACTGTTTGCGCCGTCATCGCGTGCCGAGGTCGCGATCATGGGCAGCCTCGAGGTGAAGGGCAAAAAGCGCTCGATTTCCGGCAAGATCGACCGGTTGGCGGTGACATCGGACACAGTGTCGATCGTCGACTACAAGACCAACCGGCCGGCGCCCGCCTTTTTGGCCGAGGTTCCGCCGGCCTATCTGCTCCAGCTCGCGCTTTATCGCGCCCTGCTGCAGCCGCTCTATCCCGGACGCGCGGTCCGGGCGGCCCTGCTGTTCACCGAGGCGCCCCGGCTGATCGAATTGCCGGCCGGCGCCATGGATGCCGCCCTTGCTCGACTCACGGGAGCGTGACACAACACCTGCTTGAAGAAGGGCGCGATCACCACCACATTTGGTGCGACAAAACTCTCGAAAGGATTTCCGTATGACCACCGTCAAGGTCGACAAGAGCAATTTCCAGGCCGATGTGCTTAACGCCAATGTACCGGTCGTGGTCGATTTCTGGGCGGAATGGTGCGGTCCCTGCAAGATGATCGCGCCGGCGCTGGAAGACATCGCCACCGAACTTGGCGCCAAGGTGAAGATCGCCAAGCTCAACATCGACGAGAATCCCGAGCTCGCCGCCCAGTTCGGCGTCCGCTCGATCCCGACGCTGATGATTTTCAAGGGCGGCGAAATGGCCGACATGAAGGTCGGTGCCGCGCCGAAGACCGCGCTGTCCCACTGGATCAACGGCAACCTCTGAGCCCCAACATCAGGATTGAAGAAAGGCCCGCCTCGCGCGGGCTTTTTGTTGGCGCCATCGCTGCGCCGCTCTGGCCCTCGCGTGCGGGCACTCCATGTCGTCTGCTTGAGGCCGACAGGAGAACCCCATGACCGGATCCGCCAAGGCTACCGTCTTCATCGACAATGAGCGCGTCATCGTCACCGAATACCGCTTCGCGCCGGGCGACAACACCGGCTGGCATCGCCACGGCCACGACTATGTCGTCGTGCCGCTGATGGACGGCAAGGTGAGGCTTTTGACCAAGGACGGCGAATCCTTTGCCGAAATGAAGA
This sequence comes from Mesorhizobium sp. Mes31, assembly GCF_024519675.1. NCBI lineage: Bacteria > Pseudomonadati > Pseudomonadota > Alphaproteobacteria > Hyphomicrobiales > Phyllobacteriaceae > Mesorhizobium > Mesorhizobium sp. Mes31. Next base: position 245,955 of record NZ_JALJRL010000011.1, read on the forward strand.
AGGGCGCGCCCTATTTCCGCAAGGAGGGCGTCGAACACGACGTCATCAACGCCAATGAAGGCGAATACGCCTTCATCGAGATCGAGCTGAAGTAGTCCACCAAGGCCACGTCAGGGCCGGCAGGCGCGATTACCAATCGGCGATACGATCGCCGCCGACGAATTGCGCACTTTTTTCGGTGTACTCGAACAGCTCTAAAGCGTGTCGCGATTAATTGGCCTCATATCCGGCAGCCTTGAAGAAGTTTCTG